>JAQUVM010000001.1 GCA_028693355.1 Burkholderiales bacterium | reverse complement strand
CCACTTAATGCTCTAATTTGGATTGAACATGCTTTTTCAAAGAAAAACATATAAAAGAAAGTTTCTGCTAATGATGATCCAACATAAATATTACCGTGATTACGTAAAACTAGTACATTTTTATCACCTAAATCATTAAGTAAACGTGGAGCTTCATCAGGGTTAATAACAATCCCCTCAAAATCATGATATGCTATTTTGTCAAAGAATAATACACTGTCTTGACATAGCGGCAAAAATCCATGTTTTTGTGCTGATACAGCTGAACCATCCAATGTATGTAAATGCATAATTGCATTTATTTCTGTGCTATTAAACATAACTCCTGAATGAATATTCCAAGCAGCTTCATTTAATGAATAACCATTTTCAATTAAGATTTTCTTGTCCTTATTTACCTTGACCAAATTTGAAGCAGTTATCTCATCGAATCCCAAACCAAATGGATTTAATAACATACTATCGGGTTCACCAGGCACACGCGCTGATAAATGTCCAAATGTAGATTTTTCATAGCCTAAGTAATAACAAGCGCGATATGCAGTTGCTAACTCTACTCGAGCTTCCCACTCTTCTGGGCTTACAATATTTTTAATATTCTCTAATAACATAGCTTAACCCCTTATCTGAAATATAGTTAGATTTCGTCAAATTATAGCATAGTTTAATATAATTTTACGTAGATGCTCATAAACTAATCATCGTATATAGTGACATGATAACATAAATTTATAAATGAACTCACCTACAAAGTAGATAATAAATTCAATAAATCAGGCATATAAATTTATGGTAGAATTTATTAAGTGAATTCTTCATAAATAATAATAAATTTCACTTTAATACGATAACTATTTATATTAATTTTATTAAACTGTCTTCATAAGGATACAGAATGAGTAATGCTCAAGTTAAGGGAAAATCGCGGTATATTTCAATGCCTGATACATTAGTTATATTATTTGGAATTGTCTTTCTAGTCTATATTTTAAGTTTCTTTATCCCATCTGGAAAATTTGATACAGAGAAAGTTAGCTATATTGCTGATGGTGTAACTAAATCTCGTACAGTGGTAGTTGCAAATAGCTATCAAGCACAAAAAGATAGTGCTGGCAACGTTGTATATAATCCACCAAGCATATTTGCTAGCGATGGTAAATCTGGGTTTTTAAACTTTGTTTATGATGGAATAACTTCCGGCAGTAGAGATGGCGGTGCTGTAGGAGTAATGGCATTCATCCTAATTATAGGTGGTGCATTTGGTATCATTATGAGAACAGGTGTAATTGAAGCTGGAATGGTCAAATTAATTGCAAAAATGAAAAATCGGCAAATCCTCATTCTTCCGGTCATGGTACTGTTATTTTCTATTGGCGGTGCTGTTTTTGGTATGGGAGAAGAAGCAATTGCATTTGCGCTGATTTTATCCCCAATGATGGTTGCAATGGGATACGATGCACTAACAGCTGTTTTAGTTACTTATCTGGCTACTCAAGTTGGCTTTGCTACATCTTGGATGAATCCATTTTCTGTAGCTATCGCACAAGGTATAGCCAATATACCTGTTTTATCAGGATCTTTATTTAGAATAATCATGTGGGCAGTTTTTACTAGCGCACTAATAATATATAGTATTTTATACGCCAAATGGGTACAAAAGAACCCTAAAAAATCATTGAGTTATAATACCGATAAGTACTTTCGTGAACAATTAGCCGAGATAGATGTAAAACAACATTTTGGATTTGCATCTTGGTTAATTTTAGCTGTTTTAACTGCTGGCATGGTGTGGGTGGTTTATGGAGTAGTCGAAAAAGCTTATTATATTCCTGAAATAGCAACTCAATTCTTTACTATGGGTTTGATAATAGGAATAATCTCAGTCGTTGCTAAAATTAATAATATGACGGTTAATGAAATTGCTAAATCATTCAAATCAGGTGCGGCAGATCTATTGGCTCCTGCACTAATAGTAGGTATGGCTCATGGTATTATTTTAATGATGGGTGGTACAAATCCAACAGATTATACTATGCTAAATACAGTGTTACATTCATCAGCTAATTTAGTATCTGGCTTAAATGAATACGTTTCAGCTGTAGCAATGTTTATATTCCAATCAGTGTTTAACATATTTGTAACATCAGGCTCTGGGCAAGCAGCATTAACAATGCCACTAATGGCACCTCTATCTGATTTAGTGGGAGTAGGGCGTCAAATTGCAGTATTAGCATTTCAACTTGGTGATGGTTGGACTCATTGCATTATGCCAACATCGGCGGCATTAATGGGAACTCTTGGAGTTGCTCGTATTGAATATAGTGCGTGGGTTAAATTTATCATTAAATTTTATGCATTTTTAATGCTCTTAAGTATTGTGTTTTTAATAATTGCCGTAATGGTTAATTATCAATAGTCAATTTGTTTAATACAAAATTGTAATTTACTAAAATACCAGTATATAAATTTTATGTACTGGTATATTTATTTCTGATACAACAATATTACAAACTCGTAGCATCTCATCAATATAAATGTTCACATAATCACCTTATAATTGTAATACAATTATTTTTTGTTACCGCTAATATTGTAAACATCGTCAATATAGATGTAAATCTATATATCAATACCCTAAATTGGGAGCTAACCACTTCTCAGCATCTGCTACTAGCATACCTTTACGGGCAGCATAATCCTCCACTTGATCACGTGAGATTTTACCAACCGCAAAATATTTAGACTCATGATGATTGAAATAATAACCAGATACACTACTAGCTGGATACATAGCATAGTTTTCAGTTAAAACTGCGCCTGTCATATTATGTGCATCAAGTAATTGCCAAATTTTAGTTTTTTCTGTATGCTCGGGACAAGCTGGATAACCAGGTGCTGGGCGAATACCGCGATAACGTTCATAAATTAAATCTTCATTGCTTAGATTTTCACCAATCCCATACTCACAATATTCACGCATTTTTTTGTGTAGACACTCTGCTAATGCTTCAACCAATCTATCGCCTAAAACTTTAGCCATAATTGCATGATAATCATCATTTTGGGATTCATATTTGTCAGATAGTTTTTCTACATCATGCATAGTCACCACAAATGCACCTAAATAATCCATACGATTACTTGCAACTGGTGCAATATAATCTGCGAGCGACATATTTACATCGCGATCATTTTGTTGACGTAAAAAGCATAATTTCTCTATTTGCACACCATTGTCATCATAAACAAAGACATCATCTGTGTCACTCTGTGCTTGCCACCAACCAATTACCGCTTTAGGAGTAAATAATTTTCCATCAATAATTTGTGCTAGCATTTCACGAGCATCATTCAAGATTCTTTTACATTCATCGCCATATTGAGCATTATCCATTATTTTTGGATACATACCTTTAAATCCCCAAGCCCAAAATAATGGTGACCAATCAATATATTCTGCAATTTCTGCCAATGAAATCTCAATACTCCTAACACCAAGCTCTTGCGGCTTTGTAATCTCTAAAACTCTCCAATCATAAACTGGTTTTTTAGCTTTTGATTCTTGATAACTTGGTAATTCAATTTTCTTTTGTAAAGTAAAATGATCTTCACGTAATTTTGTATACTGAGCGCGAACACTTGCCACATATTCATCATAGCTAGCAGGATTTAATAATTTACTACATACTTCTGCAACTAATGAAGCATCATTAACATGTATAACTGGATTAGAATAATGTTCCATAATTTTTACTGATGTATGTAGCTTGCTCGTTGTAGCACCACCAATTAATACAGGTAACGTGATACCTTGCTCTTCAAATTGTTGAACGTTATAGATCATTTCATCTAATGATGGCGTAATTAAGCCACTCATACCAATAATCACAGCGTTATGTTTTTTAGCAGCTTCTATGATAGCTTGGCAACTAACCATTACACCTAAATCCACCACTTCATAACCATTACAACGTAGCACCAATGACACGATATTTTTACCAATGTCGTGGACATCGCCCTTTACCGTCGCCATAATAATAGTTTTTTTATCTTGAACGCCTGCTTCACTAGCCAGAGCTATCTCTTCCATAAATGGTTCAAGGTATGCAACTGCACGCTTCATCACACGAGCTGATTTAACAACCTGTGGTAAAAACATTTTACCATCACCAAAAAGCTGCCCAACTACTTTCATACCTGCCATTAAGGGACCTTCAATCACCAATAATGGAGCTTTATATTTTTCTAAAGCAAGTACAGTATCTTCAACTATATAAGCATCAATGCCTTTAACTAAAGCATGACTAATCCGCTCTTCTAACTCCCAAGATCTCCAAGCATCTACTTGCTCAATGGTATTAGTTTGCCCTTTATATTGCTCAGCTAAATCAAGTAAATCTTCTGTAGCTTTATCATCAAGATTTAAAATTACACGTTCACAAGCATCTTTTAATGGCTTATCAATCTCATCATAAATGGTGAGCATTCCTGCATTTACAATCCCCATATCTAAACCTGCTTTTATCGCATGATATAAAAATACCGCATGCATTGCTTCACGCACCACATTATTACCACGGAATGAAAACGATAAATTAGATACACCACCGCTAGTTAAAGCCATTGGGCATGCTTGCTTAATTTCGCGTACAGCTTCAATAAAATTAACACCATATGCATTATGCTCTTCAATACCAGTTGCTACCGTCAGAATATTTACATCAAAAATAATATCAGCAGGATTAAAATCTAATTTATCTACCAGTAAATCATAGGCACGTTTACTAATTGCAACTTTATGCTCTTTATCCGCTGCTTGACCAGTTTCATCAAACGCCATAATTACAACAGCTGCACCATAGCTTTGAATAATTTTAGCTTGTTCTAAAAATTTCTCTTCGCCCTCTTTTAGCGATATAGAATTTACAATTGCTTTACCTTGTACACATTGCAAACCTGCTTCCACTACCTCAAACTTAGAAGAATCAATCATAATTGGCACACGGCAAATTTCAGGCTCACATGCTACTAAATTTAAAAATTTAGTCATGCATTCAACTGCATCAAGCATACCATCATCAAAATTTATATCAATTGCATTTGCACCATTTTGTACTTGCTGCTTAGCAATTTCTAAGGCTTCAGTAAAGTTACCCTCTCGAATTAAACGTGCAAATTTTGGCGAACCTGCCACATTAGTGCGCTCACCAATCATATAAAACTGCGGTGTCACTTGCACATGACTTTTATCATCATGATATCGCTCCTTATGTACCTTATCTAGTACACTGCGTCGCTCATTATTTAGAAAAAAATCAAATTGTTTTGGTGAGTTCTGGATAAGCAAAGGTTCAAGCCCCGATAAATAAGTCCCAAATGTTGGTAAACTTCTTTCATGCGGTGTTAAATCTTTACATTTCTCAACTATGGCGGCAATATGCTCAGGTGTAGTTCCACAGCAACCACCAATAATATTTAATGTACCATGTTTAGCAATGTCATAAATATACTGTGATGTCATCTCAGGAGTTTCATCATAACCAGTTGGAGCTAATGGATTTGGTAACCCAGCATTTGGGTAACAGCTAATAAAAGTATCACTTACTTTAGCAAGTGCTGACAAATATGGAGCCATATCTTTTGCACCAAGAGCACAGTTAATCCCTACAGCTAATGGTTCACTATGTGCAACTGAATACCAAAATGCTTCAATAGTTTGCCCCGATAAAGTACGCCCTGATAAATCAGTAATTGTCACGGAAATAATTACAGGATATTTGGTATTATTTTCTGACTCTAACTGCCCAATTGCTGCTAATGTAGCCTTCATATTCAGCGTATCAAACGAAGTCTCAGGAAGTAAGATATCAGCACCAGCATCTACCAATGCTTTTACTTGCTCGTAATAGACTTCTTTGAGTTGATTGAAGGTGTGTGTTCTAAATTCTGGGCGATTTACATCTGGTGAAATTGATAGTGTTACATTAGTTGGTCCAATTGCACCTGCCACATAGCATTTACGCTCTGGAAACTCCTCCATTACCTCATCACAAGCAGCACGTGCAACTTTTACTGCTGCAATATTTATTTCTTTAACTAAATACTCTAAGCCATAATCTTTTTGTGAAATACGATTAGCCGAAAATGTATTTGTTTCGACAATATCACTTCCTGCTAGCAAATACTCTTTATGAATTTCTTTGATAATATCAGGCTTAGTTAATACTAATAAATCATTATTGCCTTTTAAATCATGACTATGATCAGTAAACATATTACCGCGAAAATCTGCTTCACTAAGCTTATATGCTTGAATCATGGTGCCCATTGCACCATCCATAAACATGATACGTTTGGTTAATATTTGTTCTAATTCATTGATTACTGTTGAGTTTTTCATTATATTTGCAACTTTAGATTATCTAATTAAGGATATCATTTTAACTTAATGATAAATAGTTTTTAATTTATTGTATCAAATAATAAAAATGCTAAGAAAATTTCTTAGCATTTTTAAACTATTAAAGTGTATTATAAACTAGTAAGCTCCATCTTTTAATAAAACAACACTAATCGTTTTAATAACAATAACTACATCATACCATAAAGACCAGTTTCTGATATACCAAGAATCTAATCGGCAACGCTCTTCAAAGGAAGTTTGACTACGACCACTAATTTGCCATAATCCAGTTATACCTGGTCTTACTTGCCCATAATAAAATAATTCATCTGGATATGAATCAACTTCTGACGGAATAAGCGGCCTAGGCCCAACTATACTCATCTGTCCTAATAATACATTGATAATTTGTGGAAGCTCATCTAAACTAGTTTTACGTAAAAACCTACCCACAGGAATAACACGTGGATCATCTACTAATTTATAATTATTTGCAACATAATCCAAATAAATCGGATCCTGGTTTTTTTCCCATTGCTGCATAATTTCCTCAGCATTATGACACATAGTTCTAAATTTTATACATTTAAAAACCATACCATTTTTACCAATTCTTTTTTGAAGAAAAAATGGATTTCTTCTATCACTCAAATAAATTAAAAGGCTAATTATAAACATAATTGGTAATAGAATGGGTAAGGTTACTAATGCAAATATATAATTAGACACAAATTTTATGACTCTATTACTTCTATTTGATAGTTTATTGTCAAGCCTCAACAATAGCTGTTCATTACCAAAAAAATGATTAACTTCAGTACCATATAAAGGCAAACCACTTAGGTGCGGTAAAATCATAACTGATAAGAATTTTTTTTGTAAGATATTAATTAACTTAGTATGTGATGAAAGCTTATGCGCATCTAAACAAAATATGACCTCAGAGTCTGGATCTTTTTTCATTAATTCATTAAGATTAATAACTTTTACAATACTATCGTTTATAGGCATCACGGTTTTCACGTGCTTTAAATCCACAAAAGCACATACTTTATAACCTAATAAGACTGAGTCTGCAAATAAATTGTACCCAATTATGGCTTCTTCATCAATACCAATTATATAAAGCTTCCTTTGCCATATGCCTAAATTATGCATAATCAACTTTGATAAACTTCGCAAAGTAGGTATCACCACAAGAAGCAATACCCAAAAACAAAATACAACCTTATAATTCTGAGCTTGATAATTTAATAATAATAGTATTGGTAAATTAACTAACGCAACTAGAAATATTATTTTCCAAATAATTCGTATTTCTTCCCAATTTGGTCTCCTTTTAAAGTAAAGCTGATTAGTCAAAAATAAAATAATTATCGCAACTATATTAGCTAACTTTATATATGTAATATTAGATAAATTAATATGATGATAAGCTGTATTATTGAATAAATTGATAACATTTGTTGCTAAAATATATGAGATAAAAATAGACAATATATCTGATGCAATTAAAACATATTTTTGTAAAGTAATTTTACCCAAAACGTGACGCCCTCATATAAGACAAACTCAAAGGTGAGGATAGCTTGTAACTATCAATAGTTACAAATTGTAACATATCTTTAAACCTCAGATACCTTTACCAGTATTGTTTCTGAGCTGATATCTTCTCGACTAAAGAAATTGGTAATTTTAAATAATTGGCACCCAATTTGAAAGAAACAATTTTAATTAGAATCCGTAAACACATTTCTGGAAATAACCAAGGTTTTTTAGATAAGACTTTTTTAGCCAATTGTATGATCGATTTTTTACCTTCACTATCAGCAGTACCAAAGTCATCTTTAATCCAACTCTCATCAGCAAAAAATACGCCAATATCAAAATAACGCTGGAACTCTTGGGTAAAGGTATAATTATGCGAATGATAACAAGTTGCCTTAGCCACATAGGATATTTTATAGCCTACTTTTAGCATCTTTGTCGCAACATACATATCTTCACTAACAATACAATGGCTAGGAAAGCCACCTATTTCTTTAAGAGCAGAAATACGGTATGCTGCAAATGAATCAGAAGAAAATACACATTTGATACCATATTTATTGCGATCTTCATAACTGCGAGTATATGAATCACTTGGATAATTGAAAGCACGATTTTCTATGGCAAATATATCAGCATTTTTATGCGGTAATTGACGACCAAACGCAGTACCAACTTTTGGATTATCAAACTCATTTATAATATTATAAATTGATTCTACACTAGTTAATTCCGCATCTTGGGTAAGATAAACTACCACTTCACAATCTGCTAAAATCTCAGCTGCTAATTGACGCGTGCGACCATGATCAAATTCATGTTGTGGAATGATTTTAATTTGCTCATTAGTAAACCCACTCTGTTTGATTATCTCAACCGTATTATCCTTTGATGATGAATCAATAAACAACACCTGATAATTCTTGGGTAATTGCTTTAATATTGCAAGGTTAGATTTAAAATATATAAAATCTTTACTTGCGTTGTAGGTTGGGATGAAGATGCCTGTTTTCATAATTGATCAATAGCTTCTGATTCAATATAGTTTATAAGCTCTTTCCAAGAAGGGGAAAATACATTAGCATTCATTGGCTTATATTTACGAGGCCGATCTTTCATTTTTAATAAATAATCAGACCATACTTTTGGATTATTTATGGGCAAATACTCCACTCCATCATAATTCTTTAAAACCTCATGTGCATAATCTTCATCTGCTACAGCAATTGGTAAGCCAAAGCTTGCCGCCTCTACCAATGGTAAACCAAATGTTTCAATATAACTAGGAAATAATAACACATCTGCTATTAAGTACATTTCTAACAAGTCAATCCGACTCATTTGCCCAGTAAAAATAAAATTATTTGATAATTTATTTTTTTGAATCAATTCATATAATTCTGGTACGTGATCTGGCGTTATGCTAGTAAAGTAAATTTTAATCCTAGAAATATCAAAACCAGAACTCCTCATATAATTTATGGCATTAACTATTTCTATATGATTTTTATATGGCATAGCAGATGCAGGATAAAGTACATTAAATAAATCTATTTTGGATTTACTTACTATCTTAAACTGATCTACATCATTCGGAATGCTTGGATAAAATACTTTAATATGATCTAAACCAACAGAAAATGATTTAGCTATGCGTGATTTTATACTCTCTAATTGAACAATAAATTTACTATTCTTAAAAATAAATAACTTAATAATAAATTTTAAGATGTTTTTCTTTAACCACAATGTTCTTTCATTTGGCTTAAATAAGTTCCATTTATGCTCATAAATCGGCATAGGCTGATGATAATAAATAATTTGAGGAATATCACTAAAGAAATTTGAACCGCAACTTTGCAATGAAAAAAGCAAAGATGATTTTATCTTATTCTTCATAACCCATTTTTTTAGACCATAAAAATCCCAATATAACCTTCTCAACCAAGACTTAGAATTAGGATTCACTATAGTTATATTCTTAGCTAGATCAAAGTCAAATTTGGATACAGAACAAAATATAATATATCTGATATTACTACGATAAGTAATATTTTTTAAGAAATCTTCTAAAATAATAAAAGAACCACCATGTGTAAATGCAACAGTATTAACTATTATATATTTCATATTTTATTAGGGTTTGCCTTTAAAAAATCCAGTATAAAAATTAACCACTTTATAACTAAGCCCATATGTAGGCGCTCTAACGATAAAATTATTCGACTATATTTAGAATCAATATTCTCAAAACTAAATAAAGAACGATGCTTTCTATACAGATTCCATGATTCTCGTGGATTGCCACCGAATAGTATTAACTGAAAAAAAAATGTTGTTGCAATATATCTAGTTAATAATTCATCATTCACTTGGCTATTAAATGTCATCAGTGAATCAAAAGAAGCTTTAAAACTTTTGATATCTCTTTTACTATTCATAATAGAACTAATATTACTCCTATCATAATGGAGATAATAGCTACTATTATGAAGACACGCTATATCATTAGTATAATAAATTATTTTGGGAATCAACTCCAAATCTTCATGCTTTATTCCAACATAAAACCTAAAATTATGCTTACGCCAATAGCTAGTTAAAAAAACCTTATTCCATGCTACGCATGACGTGAAGTACTTACTTCTATAAAGCAATCTAGCAGAATCTATAACTCGAGATACATCATCATTCCACTCTTCAACGTAATTAAAGTGAAGAACTTCAACCTTTGAATTAACTAGCATATAATTAATACACTTCTCATATAATTCAGCATCGACCCAATCATCACTATCCAAAAATGCTAAGTATTTTCCAGCCACAAACTGTAAGCCAAAATTTCTTGCATCACTTAATCCACCATTAGGCTTAATAAACGCGCGAATATTATTATAACGAGTTACATAACCATCAATTATTAATTGGCTATTGTCAGTTGAACCATCATTAATTACTATAACTTCCATTTGATTAAAATATGTTTGATTAACAATTGAATCTAGGCAACGTTCAATATACTTTTCTGTATTGTAAACTGGAACTATGACTGATAATTTGCTCATATCTATTTAAACCTAAAAATAAACCTTTTAATTTTCATATAGTAGGGATGTAATTTATTAAAGATCCCAAGCTGTTGAGCTACTACCCTACCTAAAATTATAACTTTCCTTCTTAGAGGTAGCTCTCGATACCTCAAAAAAAGTTTTTTAAGCAAATCTGATGATGGTTCCTCTACACTAAAGCCAACCTTAAAAATATCATGAGCCGTGTTATTACTTGCTCCAGAAAAGTCATCGTTGAATTGGTTGTTTTTAAAATATAAAGCATCATAATGCGTCATATTATCCATAAATTTTTGTAAAAAAAATCCTGTGTTAACGTAGTTAAAATTAATTGCATCCCAGCATGAATGAAAGTATTTAGTAAAATCCTTAGCAAAATTTAGTGCACCTTGTTGTGCTAATTCTACTTCAACTAGAATATCTGTATATTCATCTTTATAAACTGGATTTACCTTACCATTCAGATTTAAAAAGTCTATAACTGTACCTACACGATAATCAGAAATTAAATATTCTAATTCACTACTTTTTAAACTCATCCAATTATAGGTCGTGCTAGGTAAAAATGCTTTAATACTAAAGTGGTTACTATACTTATTGACTTGGTGCGTATCTTCTTGAATAAAAAAACCTTGCTTCATCTTTGAACATAAATTGAATAATATCATGTGCGACCTTCTTGAATAGCCAATATCAAAGAAACAAACATTCTCACCAATTATATTATTATTCAAATATATTTTTATATTCTCAAATAATTCCATATTGTCTTGAAAAAGGTCAGGATTTTGTTGCTCAATATTTTTTAGTTTTTCAACAAGTTGATAATTATCACTATATCTAGAAGAATTCATTTTGCTTAATAATGTACCTTTGGATCCAAACATTTGGAGCATTACAGTATTAGGTAATCGATTATTATCAAAATGACGGCTACAGACTTTTAAAAATGAAGAGGTATCCAAAGCTACTGAACGATATAAAACAGACCTTGATAATTCCAAATAATTTGACACAGGACTATCTGTATATATACGCTCTTTTAAAACATCATAAATTATTTTTGCCAAATATCCATCACGAGCAATAAAATTAACTTGCGTATGTAAACTAGACTCTTCATGGAGCCAATTTGCTAACCCAATCATAAAAATACCCAACTGATAATATCCTAACCAATAAGGATTTCTACCAATCATTGATTCTGTAGCAGCCGTTATAAAAGGATTATCAAATAACTTGATTGCAACTGTTGCTAATAAGCATCTAGTCCCAAGGTGTAATTTAATATAATCAGTAATATAACTATAATGCTTAAATGTGCTTAATTTGCTATCTTTACCAAGAAATACATCTATAGCTCTTGGATATAGAAATGCTGTAATACCCTTCTTCTGGGCCATAATATAATCAGAATGTACATTGTCGCCTATATGTAATATCTGGTTGGCAGCATATCCAAATTTATCAATAATATGCTGATAGATATCTCCAGTATGTTTGGTTAACATATTCTGACTTGAAACAAATAACTCATCATATTTGTTATAGCCATTTTTGTATAATATATCTTGTATAACTTCAGCTGGCAGGTACATGTCAGATGTGAAAATTATCTTCTTATTTCTTAGCAACGCTAATTTGTATATTTCCTGCATGCTTTTTCTAGAACTACATAATTCTAACTCTAGCTCAACTTCGTAAGCTTTAAGTTTAGTTAATACATTTTGCTCTATTTTATAGTACTCATGGATATCAGTATAAATATCATCAAAAGTAATCTCTTGGTCTTTACTTAATCTTCGTCTATTAAATTCAGATTTTTCACGAACTATTGCAAAATCTAATACACTATCACCAGTTAAAGTAATATATTTACTAGCTAAAATTTCAAACAAATCACGTGGTTCATATAATGGACGTTGAATCAAAGTATCAAAAATATCAAAGCTAATTAATTCATAATTAGAGCTATTTACTAAATTAACTAAGTTCTCATACTGTAAATTGAAATTACATTGCACTAAAAACCGTCCTCCGTCATGATCCCTTCGCATAAAAAGGTCTATATACCTATGAAATTTATTTTCAAGCTTATTTTTTAGTTCTAATGAAAGATCACTTTTTATTTTAGACCTATGCTTATGATCACTAACAGTTGCAGTTATTGACTCTTGATTCTTGAGATAAAAATATCCAACAAAATCAACCGAAGCCATACTACTAATTCGTGAAAATACCAATGAACTAAATACTATATCTTCCCATAGATTAATTTTAGTACTAGCTGCAAAAAATTCTAAATTATCTTTCCAAAATGATGCTTTATAAAGCTTGTTCCAAACCACATGCCATGCATATCTTAACCCGAGATTTTCGAAAAAAATATTTCTTAACTTATCCCCACTCAAATACTCAAATTCAATTTGATTACTGGGCTCAAATTTATACTCTTTGGTTTCTTCCAAATATAGGACATGTTGTCCAATAACAATGTCAGCATTAGTCTGAATTTGTCGTTCTATAAGCCTTCTAAGCCACTCAACTGAAAGAAAATCATCAGAATCAACAAACGTAATAAATTCCCCCGTAGCTACTTTAACACCTTCTAAGCGAGTAGCATATAAGCCCAAGTTTCTAGGGTTTACTATCACTTTAATTCTAGAATCATTTTTCGCATACTCATCTATAATTTCTTGACTATTATCTTGCGAACTATCATTGACTAAAATAATTTCTAAATTGCTGTAAGATTGACTAATGATAGAATTTAAACATTGCCTCAGATATTTATATGTTCCGTAAATTGGTACAATAACTGTTATTTTACTCTCTTGGCTTATCAACATAATTTAGCTTATTTCCTAAAAAATTTCTTAAATATTTTAAAAACAGTTAATTTTTGTATTTCCAAAAGTTCTGCTTTAATTTTCTCTGACCATTTGTTCATATGGGTTAAATCATTATTCAATTTTTGCATCTCTTGCCAATATTTTTCTGCCTGTTCTTTCTGCCAAGTTAAGTCATTACCTAGTCTTTGAGTTTCTTCCCAATATTGATTTCGCCAATATTTTTGTTCCTCAAACTCTTCTGCAGAATAAGCTAAAAATACTTTTTCTTTTTTTACTATTTGAGGCAAATCTACATCCAATTTAATATCGTAAGTATTTTCATTTTTATTAAAAAATGAATCTAAATTTCTTAGCCACTTTAGTCTTACTTCATTAAAATCTTTATCATTACTATATGGCAATGATACTAAAAACTTTTCTAAGCTTGTATTTATTCCTAAAGCAATGCTCTTTTGATCATAAAATTCATTATTTGAATTTAACCAACATGGTATACCTAGCATTTGTAACAGTAAAGTAATATGATAAGACGAAGAAACTCCAAAATTAACGCTCATTTTTAACATAAGTTCATCATCTTTATAATTAAAAGCTACCTTTGTAAAATCAATAATTTCATATTGAGTATATGGAAAATCATCTTCTAATTTTACAATTGTAGATAAACTATCTGAAACAAATATACGCATATCATTATAAGCATTGGCAATGAGCGGAGTAAATTCTGGATAACAAGCTTTAATAATGTTGATATTTTTCAAAAGTTTTTGAATTGTAAGCAAATTTCCTGTATATGATGAAGTATTAAGGTGAAGCAAGTAATTTGATGTACTTCTATTTACTGTAGTTTTAGATTTAATTTTAAGCAATGCCTCAAAAGCATCATCAAAACTAAATATAGCTTTCACCCCGTGAAACTGCATATTTTTAAGCGATTCATTATCACGTACTCCAACTAATGAAGGACTATATTTTTTACAATGAAGTGCAAATTGCTCACTATAGTCACAATCTATTTGTTGACCTGAAATAATATAACTCTTTACCCTAAAAGTCTCAAGTAAAAATTCTATTAATTCCGTATACATTGCACCCCAATGTTTATTTAGAAAACCGCCACCATATAAGTGCAAATTATTTATTTCATTTACTTGATTAACAAGTTCAAGTGAATAATCAGAAATATTAGAAATTAGTGTGCCTTGACAATATATAATATGCTCTACTTCATATTTCAATTTCATCGCGTTATTTGTAACATCTTCATTTAAATTACTTATATCAAAAATAACAATAGGCACTAAACTGGTCACTGATTTATGATAATCAATCATATTTTTTAATTGTAATATATCTCCAAAATTGCTGGCTCCCAAACAACCACCAATTAATATAACCTTTGGAGTAGCAGACAATAAAAATTGCTTAGTCTTTTCATCAGTATATATGGCATATTTTTTCATATTATTGTAATTCCAAAATTTTGTTTAAACTTAAACCACATCGGATTATCAAAATCCTGACACACTTCAAAAACAGTAGCTACTTCATCATTATATAACTGAATATTGTCACTTCTATCCCATTTGGATACCATATTTACTCTCACATTAACAGAATAAGATTGACCACCTCTTAAAATATTTATTGAAGAAAATTTAATTATATGAGAATCACCATTTTTAAGCGAAATTCCTCGTTTAAAGGTATTAAAAATACTTTCCCCAGTCATTTCTAAGCCAAATTGATCTTTTATAACTATTCCTAAACTAAGATTATGGAGATCTTGATTAACTTTAAATTTAATACAAATAGCAAATGATTCATCTTGTTTAATTTGAGCTACCTTTAATCCTACTGAATTTTCAATATATGCTTCTTCTATGACAATGATATTAGAGTTTTTAATATCTTCAGTAACATTATCATTCTTAGCTATATTTACTTGATTATTATGCTCTTCTTCTAAATTTTTAACAACAATACGATTATGCTCAAGAAAAACTTCATTGTGAAATTCATTAACTACCACACTGGAAATGTCATCCATTATTTTCTTTCCACCATCAAGCCAAATACCTCTATCACACAAAGAAACAACTGAATCTAATGAATGGCTTACAAATAGTATTGTTGTTTGATTATCCATTATTTGCCTCATTTTATTAATACATTTATGTTGAAACATACTATCTCCAACGCTCAAAGCCTCATCCACAATTAAAATATCGGGCTCTACATTAATCGCTACCGCAAAAGCTAATCTGGCAAACATACCGCTTGAGTAATTCTTGACTGGTTGATGGATAAAATCTCCAATTTCCGCAAAGTTTAATATTTCTGCTACTTTAACCTTCACCTCATCATGGCTAAAGCCCATTAGATTACCTTGAAAATAGATATTTTCCATACCTGTATATTCTGGGTTAAATCCAGCACCTAATTCTAGCAATGCAGAAACACGCCCATTAATTGTAACGCTTCCATTAGTTGGGTTAAGCACGCCTGTGATTATTTTGAGTAAAGTTGATTTACCTGCACCATTTTTACCCAATATACCAACACAATCACCTTTCTTAATCTCAAAACTTACATCATTTAGAGCATAAAATTTTTTGTGATAGCTCTTCTTAAATGGGTGTAGTGCCTCTTTCATACGATCTAACGGCGCATTATATAATTTATAAACCTTAGAGAGGTTTTCTACTTTTATCGCTATATCTTTATTCATAATTATCTTTTATAAAAAACCTTACCAACTCTAGCAATATGTTCAATTAAATTTTGGTTATTAATTATCACAATACATCAGCAAAATGAGGTCTAAGTTTATTAAACGCTCTATTTCCTAACCAATATACAGCTAGAACAAAACACCAAAAATAAACCATCTGATTATAGTGTTGCCAAAATGGTACCTGAGAAACCACAGTATCACGAAACCCATCCACTATATAGGCAAACGGATTTAACTTAACAATATACTGTAATTGTGGATGAGATAATACCATTTCTTTATTCCACATTATTGGAGTTGCCCAAAATAGCACATGAAAAGCCACATTAATAATCTGCCCTATATCAGGCCAAAATGGCATAATAGCGGAAAACAAAAGACCCAAACTTAAACTGATAGCAAAAATGCAAAACATATAATAAATAAGCTGAATCCACCATAAAGAAGGATAGTATCCATAGAGGAAAGCTACTATAAGCAATAATAACCAAAAAGCAAGGTTGACTATCATTGCTGAACCAATTTTTACAATCGGCAATAACTTAACTTCAAAAACAATTTTCTTGACCAAATAACTCTGACTCGTGATTGCATTACTAGAGCTAATAATAGCATCATTCAACAAAAACCATGGAACCATTCCAGATAATAACCATAACAAAAATGGCGCATCTGACACAGCAGAAGTACGAAACCCTTTAGTAAATACAAACCAATACACTGAAACCATGACTAATGGTTGAATGAATGCCCACACTATCCCTAAATGATTTCCTAAGTAGCGGTTCTTAAAATCAGATTTAACTAAACTCAGTAACATTCGGCGATTTTTTAATGCCAAAATAGCTAATTTCATATTATTATTTACACTTAAAAAAAGATTCTTATTTTAATACCTATATTTTATAACATTAATTAGTACACATGATTCATATTAAATTTTAACCAAATATTTAATCTATCAGGTAATTATTTCACCATCATGCTACTCTTCTTAACAACAGCAATATAAAAGACAACTGCAATCAGATATATCAACAGATCACAAGGAATTGGTGCTACCATAACTGCCTGTGACAAGCTCTCGCAAAAAAACAGAACCATAACAGAACTCATCAACAATAAAACTTCCTTATTTTTATTCACCATGAAAATTGGGTAACCCAAAATAAGTATATAGAGAATAATACCTGGAACTCCAAGCATTGCTAACATACGTAATATTTCATTGTGTGGTTCTTCATTATAACGTGTTGCGAAATAATTACTAATCTTGCCTTGATTAGCAAGATCAATTATTGCTTGCGTGTAACCGCCAATACCTGAACCAGTCATTGGGCTTTGTTTAAAAAGTGCCCAAGCGTTATACCACATTTCAAAGCGTAGACCTAATGAATTATCACCACCATTGCTATAGCTTAAACATTGATGCTGATAATAACACGTATATAAGTCATTATATGCATCAGCAATCCTAAATAGATTAAATTTATAAGCGATAAATAATGCCAAACAACAGCTAAGCACGGCAATAATTATAAGTGTGAATTTACGTGACAATGTCGCATTACTTTGGAACAGGCAGATTAAACCGATAAATGGCAATCCAATTAAGCCCCCTCTACTTCCGCTTAAGAATAGGCAAGTAATACCAAGAATTACACCTAACCAATAGAAATTTGGCTGTCGCGGCTTATAAAGAGCAGCATAAGCGCCAAGGTAAACACTAATTAAGAGTATGGTATCTCCCCAATTAATGGGATAGTAACCCTGATTTAATACAAATGGAACACCGGCACGAGGATATTTTAGAATAAAATGTTGATAAATGCCAACCAGAAAACTAAAAATAACCGTTAAGATTAAGGATTTGTTAATATTCTCAAGCATTAACTGTCTTTTTGCTAATAAATAAAATAGCGGGACTATCAATAACAACCGAAAATAATATCCATGATACCAATTCCCTTTACCATGTATCACAACTGAGAGCATATGCCAAGCAAAGAAACCAACTGTAATTCCAAAAAAAATATAATGCTGTCGAGCTAATACTTCTATTTTATTTTTCTTATCAACCACAAACTCAACAATAAAAGCTAGAGCTAATATGCCAAGTGTATAATCCGTTAAATCCTGCTGTGTAAAAAATACAAGCAAAGGAAACAACGTTAACAAATAACTAATTAATTTGACATAATATAAGTTAAATTTATTTTCCAATTAATATGCTCCATCCCAGAGTAAAAACACCCATAACATTTTGATCCAAATAATTACATATTGCTATAATATTCAACTTTTACATACCAAGTATCAAGTCAATAGCTATAATATCCGCAAAATAATTAATAAATACTCTGGATTATGACTTTATTTCTCATCAACTAAACCTAGATAAGTCAACTTATAGATAAATAAATGACTTCTGCATCAATCATAAGCATGATATGTTTGGTTAATACTTACTCTAATTCATATATATCGCAACGTTCAATTATCTAATTAAGGTCATCATTTTAACTTAATAGTGACTAATTATTTAATTTATAATTAATTAAATAATTACAGCATAAAATAGACACACAAGATAGATGTTGCAAAAATATACACTATACGCAATATATTGATTGTATTTATTAATTACTCACATAATATACATCAAAATATTAAATATATTTTTAAAAGTGTATAAATAATCTCAAACCAAATTAAATACATTACAATCATGCAATACACTATTTTACGCATAAAAGATTATAAATAAAATTACAATCTTTTTTCTGGGGGGGGGTGGGGGAAATTTAATTATTCTAAAAGGTAATCTCATGAGAAAAATTCTAATCACATTATGTGCAGCAATACCATTTTTAACTTCAGGTTGTAATAATGGTAATTCAACCATCTCTAATAATACCGCTACTGTATCTGCATTAACCTTAGATCAAATGAATACAGACAATATACAAGAATGTTTTAATAATAGTGATGACCTTGTTAGCAACCCAACAGCTATCAATAGCAATGGAATAGTAACAGGTTTTGTTCCATCTGGTAATAATTGTGTACATCACGGATATATATGGGGGCAACAGAAATCCAATTTTGTAACATTACCAAATCCAATAGAAGGAATAGATAACTTTTACAGCTCTGCAATATCAGATAATATAGTAACTGCAGGATATACAGATTTTCATAGCAATAGATTCGGTGGATATGTTATGAATAATATTGGACACCCTCTTGGTGGTACATTTAGTTCGTTATCAGCAAATGGAATATATATAACATTTAACAATGGCGAGAATTTTGCTTCAGGAATTCTAAATGTCTCAACAAATGAAAAAACTATTATAGATAACAACATTGTTAATAATGAACAATCATTATTATATAGTGTAAGCAATAATGGAACATCAGTCGGCGTTACTATGGATGATGGAAATTTTTATCCAATTATTTGCCATGAAAACCAATGTTCAGAAATAAATAATTTTGATAAAAGTGAGCTATCTGGTGGATTAGTAGCAATATCTTCAAATAGCAATTATATCTATGGTCAATATACAATAGGTGATGATGATAATAATCAATTATTTTCAGTAAATCCTCAAACACAGGACATGGCTAACATTAATTTACCAGTTGGATTTTTTATAAGAGAAAATACTATAGTTACTGATGAAGGTGTTACTATTGTTGAAGATCGCAGGGGCGATAACGATATAAGAGAATATGTTTTTATACCACAAACCAATCAAATATATAGCGTACATGCCATCATTGAGAAACTAGGTTTACAGCAAACTATAGATGAAGCATCATTATCTCCTAATGGTAAATATATGATTATAAAAACATATGGTTATAATGCTCTTGCATATAAAATATATTTTAGTAATGGTATAGCTAATTGGTTAGCAGCTAATATTAACCAAACTCAACCTCAATAAACACCATAATCTAATAGCATAATGTTTTCTTACAGCATGCTATTAATTCAACATAAAAATATATTATTGAAAGATATTAAACATATGAGAAAAATTCTAATCACATTATGTGCAGCAATACCATTTTTAGCTTCTAGTTGTAACGGTGGCAGTAATACAAATAATACACCCACCATGCCAAAATATGCTTACATTATAGCGCCAGACAACAATGGCTATTTACAATGCAATGTAAATTCAAATGGTATTGAATCTAGTACATGTACATTAGTTACACCACAAAATGCAGACCTAAATTGGCCTGTTGCAATAGCTATAAGCAATAATATTGCATATATATTAAATAACGATGGTAACAGTTATACTCAATGTAACATAAATTCAAGCGGTATTGAATCTGACTCATGTTTTGGGGTTTCTCCAAATGATCCTGGAGCATTATTAAACCCTAGCTCAATTACTATTAGTAATGGATATGCATATATGACAGACTATGCTGATCCATATGGTATTGGATATGGTGCGTATACACAATGTAAAGTTAATA
Source organism: Burkholderiales bacterium (assembly GCA_028693355.1). Classification (GTDB taxonomy): domain Bacteria; phylum Pseudomonadota; class Gammaproteobacteria; order Burkholderiales; family UBA11063; genus Aquella. The sequence goes on along the minus strand of JAQUVM010000001.1, from coordinate 72,949 downwards.
AGAATGGCATTGAATCAGAGACTTGTTTAACCATAGGCAACGATGGCGAAAGCGGATTAGTAAATCCAATGGGTGTAATTACATATCAGAATTTAGCATTCTTCACAAACTCTTTTGAAAATAACGGTGTTACTCAGTGTAATGTCAATTCATTAGGCATAAATGCTGACTCATGTTTTGATGCTCAACCAAATGGAACGAGCGTATATGATGCAAGTGGGTTAGCTATTTACAATAATTATTTATTTATCAGTAATCTAACCCATAAAAACAACGATGATCCAGATTCTACAGATTATGGTAGTTATACAAGATGTAACTTAAACTCAAGTGGCATCGATAATAATTCTTGTATAACAACATCACTACCGCTAACAAATGATCCACACAATATTGCATTTGCTGGGAATTATGCATATTTTGTTAATTTCTCAGTAGGAGGAGCAGGATATACTCAATGCTTAGTTGAAAATAATAATATAAATACTGACTCATGTAAAAGAATAGTATTAAATAATATACCAACTACAACTGGCATAGCATTTCAATATTAATAAGTATATTTAATATTTTTCGGATCTAGAACGTATGGCTCGTTTAAGTACCACCATGTTTGTTCTAGATCCACCGATAAACTACTGAAAATTTATTTAAAATATTTATTAAATATACCCAAGGCAAACGCATACATAATTGGATTATTATGATCAATTCCAGCTTTATCAATGCCTTCTACATAATTATCATTATTAATTTCAGTTCTATTCACCAAGCCTTTTGCTGATTTTGCACGTACCTTTTTTGCAGCTAAAATTGAATTTAGCGGAGTTACTAATGAGTCATTTTTTAAATGAATATATTCAATAGGTGTTTTGGTCTTCCAATCAAATAAAGTAATTTCATCAATTGCGACTCTATAATCTGATGGTAAGTTTTTTTGCATTATATTACTGATTGAATTATTATCTAATCCATAATCACTAACATTTAAAGCATTTTCATATAATTTTGCCTGAATAGTCATCGTATCAGCTATATCAACAGATTCAAATATTTCAGAAATATTTTTTGCTGATATTCCAGGTATAGAAAAATTACACATCTTATCAATCAAAATACTATTACATTTGGTATTAGTATAATAATTATATGAATTAACTGTATATGCAATTAATCCAACTTTAGCTAATGCAGTAGTAGATTGACTTTGAACACGAAAATCATTATTTTTAGGTGCTGTGATATTACTATATGCCATAGCAATCTGGGTTTTTGTTAGATCAAATGCCCCAGCCATTGGTACTGTTAATGATAATTTTGTATTGGTATCGTCAAGTGAAACTTGATTAGTTTGAATCATAGATGAAGCCATCTGGGCTAGCATTCCACCTTCTGAAAAACCGTTCAAAATTAGAGGGTATTTACTTGTCCTTTTCATGCCAATTTGCTCTAGTAATGTATTAGTTGCTTTTAACATATTAACTCCAGCTGTCACATTTATTTTAGGAAAAATATATGGATGCATTTCGGTATTATCTATACCAAAACCTGGTAAATCAGCTAAAACTACAATAAAACCTTGAGAAGCATACATTGCTGGATATGACGCACCCGTAACAATATTTGCAGAAGGGCTATAATCATTATAATTATACATAGTTGGATGGTAATATAAAATTACACCTTTGATTTTATCTGCGGAAATACCATTTGGTATAAAGACAGTTCCTGAAACATCTCTTGATTGATATTTCAAACTGCCATCAGGAATATAGTTTGGAGTGTTATAAGTTATATTATAAGCTAATACACTTTTCACTCCCGCACTATTACTTTCAATAGTACGGATATCAAACCCTGCTGATTTTTGTAAATTAGCTAAATTATTTTGGCACTGAATTGAGGCTTTATCAATACCAGAACATATTGCAGCATATTCTGCATTCGTGATTTCTGGTAAAGTATAATTTTTTGCTAAATTATAACTATTCAAGTTTCCATAAATATTTGTTGATGAATTGTTTGCACTTGCGTAATTTGCACAAGTAAGTCCCAATAATGAGGCAGCAAAAGAAACTCTCAATGATTTACTACTTTTTATCATAATCACATATTCTCCATAAGTAATTTTACATATATGATTATAATATCTCTACAATAATACCTCAATCGACAATTTTGTTGATAGTAATCATTTTCATACACTATAAATAACAAAATTAATTTGCATCACTTACATTTATTAATTATAATAAATTGAGAAATGCTCTAAAAATACTGCTTATATACAATTTAAAATTGCTACCCTTTATTAAAGATATCAGCATATGCATTAGGCACTTTTAAATTTCCCACAACCTCTTTTATTAATGGAATAAATACATCAATTGACAATGTAGGATACTTTGGATCAAATGAAGGACAATCATATTTCTCACAAAATTCAACTGTAGCCTCAAAATATGGGTTTCCGTCATATTCATTACGTTTATCTTTGTTTAAACCAATTTTACCCCAAAAATAATAACCTTGAAACTCCCCATGATGAGCCAAAATCCAATGATTTTGCTCGCTAATATATGGACGAAGTACTTCAGCAATAAATTCTCCATGATTATACGGAGCAAGCATATCACCCATATCATGAAATAAAGCACAAACTACATACTCAGCATCTCGTTTATCATTATAAGCACGACTAGCGGCTTGTAAACAATGAGTATAACGATCAATTGGAAACCCCGCAAAATCACCTTTTAATAAATCTAAATGATTAACTAAACGGTCTGCTACTAAGTGCGCGGCTTTTGCTTGTTCTTCTGCTATAATCGCTAGTTCTTCAACCGTTGCATTAGCTAGATTAATAAAATTAGCCATAATTTCTCTCCAAAATTACAAGATATATCCATAATATAACATAGTTTATCTAAAACTAAATTAATTCCTAAAAAAACTATTCCTTTATCTTCTCAGTATAAATAAGTCTATTTAACATTTTTCGTACATATGGAATAAAACTCTAATAACTGCAATGTTTGCTATAAAATCACTGATGATTAGGCGTAGCTAAGCCAACAAATATTACTACTCCATCACCACCAGGATTAGGATTTTCCTTATCTAAGTCTACTATAAAACTTGGTTTCCAGTTATTCGTTACCCAAAGATTTCCAGCTATATCTATTTTTGCAGCAACCATGCGCATTAGTGGCTTATAATCAGCAGGAGCATCAGGTCCATTTAATGGAGTTCCATCAGCTAATAATACCTGATCACCACCAGTTGGTAACGTATACCCTGTATTGGGTGAAATTGGAGTACCTAACGTTGCTCCAGGAGGACAGTTACGAACTTTAGGTCCACACAATTTAGCTATACCAAAAAGCCCAGTTTGGTTAGACATAAAATTTACAGCATAAACATTTTCGTCCCCATCAAGTGTGACATTCCAAGTACCAATAGTGCCTCCGCCAGAAAAAGATTCGACATTCTGTCCATCAGGACTTACTCGGTAAACGGCAGACTCTAGGAGTGAAGAAACCCATAAATAGTTACTTGAATCAAGTGTCATACCCAATGGATAACCACCAACCTTAGCTGTAGCTATTTGCTGTATTTGCTTATTTACTAATTTATATTTACTCACTACTCCAGATGACTCAGTTAAAACCGAAGGGTCTGTAAGCGAGCTAAATGAAACCCAAGCATCGTCCTCCTGAGTAATTTCGATATCAAAAGGGTATGATTCAGCAGTAGTAGCATATATTGCCTGATCAGGATTTCCAGAAGGGAAAATTACCAATCGCTGATTTCCATTACTGGCAATCCACATATTATCTTTGTTATCTGCTCTTAATGCCTGTGCTCGATAAATATACTGTGAGTATCCACTCTCCCCAGAAATAGCTTCTCCGTTTGAAGAAAAAAGAGAAACACTTCCAGTTGGCAATAAAGTACCCCAACCAAAATTCCCCGACCAAACTCGCCCTTGTAAATCAGTAGTAATTCCAAAACCTTGTCCAAAGATACCACCGCCAAATAGAGGTGAAGCTGGCGAACCATTAGTACCATCTGCAGGCATTCCATTTGGTTTTAAAACAATAATACAATTTGATGAGACGGTAGAACCCTGAACAACATTATTAGTAATCCAAGCATTTCCATTATCATCAAATGTAATATTTCCTGGTCCACCAAATGGGCAAGATGAGCTGCCTGTTTGATTAAATTTTAATGCTAGAGTCCAAGCATCTGGTGCCGAGTATAAATATGGACTATAAATTGATTGACGGTGACTATAATTAAATATCTCATTGATACCTTGAGATGGATTTAAAACCAGATTTTGTAATGCCATTAAAGTATTATTTGGTAATGCACCGCTAATTGTACGTGAAGCTTGAAATAACGTATCACAAGTAGATTTATTCCTTACACAGTTAGCTACAGCATTAGCTAGACTATTAATTAAGCGTAAAGCATTTGTTTGATTTGCATTAGGTGGCGACGAGATAACAGTGCTTATAGATCCATCATATGGGGAAACTAGATTTAAATTCATTCCATTAGCAACTGTAATTGCTTTATGAGAACCATAAATACTATCACCATGCCAAAATTGTGCCATGGAATATGCTGCAGCAACCGTAGTTAATTCATTAACTACGACCTTAGAAGATGAATAGTTGCCAATTATAGACGCTAACTCGATAGATTCTCCATTAGACGCTGTTATATATAACATACTCTCTATAGCCGAACTTGGTAGGTTAAAAATAAACTGTCCACTATTATTACTCGATGTTTGGCTTATTAGTTGTGCTGATGACTCTCCTATTGCATATAAATTAACTGTTAGCCGTGATAGGACTTGCTTACTCTCTGTAGACACACCTGATTGAACAATTCCTTGGATTTGTGTGGCTGCTGAACCATTATTACTGCAAGAAACTAAGCAAAAGGCACTCATAATAAAAAGAGAAAGTAAATTATTTTTCATGGCTATTCTTTAATAAATAATATTTAAATAGATATTGATATATCTTGCTGTTTAATAGGTTTGTTAACTATAACTAATTGTAACCTAGACTTATTAATCATTAACCAAAAAATCAAAATAGGTATCAGGATATGGCTCATTTTTCAAGGTAAAATGCCACCATTCACTATCAATAGCTTTAAATCCAGCATCTTGCATTAAGGTATTTAGTAATAATCGATTAGCTTTCATTTGTGGTGATAGATTCTGATAACTTGGGTGTGCAATAGGACTAAAACAATCAAAACCGGTTCCAAAATCAAGACTGTTATCAGGAGAACGTTTCTCTATCGATGATGTACATGCTGCATATTTTTTACTTGCATTTATAACGGGAATCTTGCTATTTAATGGTACTATTGTTAAATCCATAGTGCTACCACGGCTATGACCTGATTTATAAGCGATATAGTCTTCTTTAAATAAATTTCGTTTATCAACCGTTGGGTAAAACTCCGTTTTCATTTTATTGTCATTTATATCAGTAGCCCATCTAGCAAAGTGATTGACAGCTCTTTGTGGTCGATAACAATCATATAATTTAAGGGTTAAACCCATAGGTAATAGTTTATCTTCAACTTGACGAAGGCTACTTGCTGCGTCTTTAGTCAACAAACAAATAGGTTTTTCATAGCCATCAATTTTTGTGCCAACAAAATTATGTAACCCATAATATCGCATATCGAATTGAGCCTCAGGGATCACATTAGCAACATTCACAAAATTACTTGGTTTTATATTATCAGAAGCACTTTCATTTATAGTGTCTGCGTAACAATTAGACAAAATGAAAAAGGTACTAAAAACTGATGTATAAATAATACGATTCATAAGCTACTCCCTAGCTATTATTTAGACTGCTCTCTTGAATTAATTTCTCTAGATTTTCTGGTGTAAAATCCAATAAATACTTGCCATTTTGCGCAATTTTATCAATAGACCAATTCCACCACTCAATTTTTAATAATTTATTTATAGTTTCATCATCAAATCTCTGGCGAATTGGTATAGCTGGATTACCACCGACAATACTATATGGTGCAACATCTTTAGTCACCACGCTTTTAGATGCAATAATCGCGCCATCCCCAACTTTTACACCAGGCATAAAAGTTACATCATTACCAATCCAAACATCATTTCCAATTATCGTATCACCTTTATTATCACTCAATATAGGTAAATTGGCAAATTCATGCCCAAAAACCTTAAATGGAAAAGTAGTAAACCCTTGTTGGCCATGATTAGCCCCATTCATAATAAATTTTACTCCTGTTGCAATCTGGCAAAATTTACCAATGATCAACTTATCACCCACAAAATCAAAATGATATAAAACATTTTTATCAGCAAAATCATCCATACCATCCGGATCATCATAATAAGTATAATCACCAACGATGATATTTGTATTGCTAATAAAATTCTTTAAAAACCCTAACCGACTTATATTTGGAATAGGATATTTTTGACGACTATCAATCATATAAAATCTTTCTAAAAATCATTCATTACTAATAATAGATGTCATTGATAAGCTACCATAATTATATTTTTGATTAAAAATAGTTAGCTTATCACTGATACTAGATGCACCCAAAATATAGAGAAGTGGTAAGTAATGCTCAGGGGTTGGTACTGCCATTAATGCAGATGCCGTTAATTGCTGATAATTAATCAAGGGTTCAAAATTCCGCGCTTGAATTAGTTCAATAACTTTATTATCAAATTCAATTGCCCAATCATTACCTAAATTAGGTTTATGCCAAGAGAGTAAACTCAAATTATGCACGATATTTCCACTAGCTATTAGCATAATACCTTGCTCACGTAATTTTGCAAGTTTTTGACCAAGCTCAAAATGCCATTGTGGAGTTTTTTGTATATTAATACTTAATTGCAAAATTGGCATCGTTGGTTTAGAATATATATGAGTTAAAACACTCCAAGCACCATGATCTAAACCCCACTTATCACTGAGTAAGTCTATACCACTACCCAAAATATCTTTAATCTCTGCGGCTATACTCTTAGAAGAAATACTTGGATAACTATATGTTGCCAACTCTTCAGGAAACCCATAAAAATCATGAATCGTTTGGTTATTATCTTGATATGTAAGTGCTGTATCGGTGATATACCAATGTGCTGAGATTACTAAAATAGCTCTGGGTGTAGGTAATAATTCACCTAATTTTTGCCACTCCCGTGTAATCTCATTATTTTCTATAGCATTCATTGGTGAACCATGCCCAATGAATAGTGCTGGCATCTTTAGATTATTCATTATTAACTATTTCTAACATCTAGTTAAAAAGCTCTCATAAAAAAGAGTGTTTATATATTTGATTATTCAACCCTAGTTATAACAATATAAATACTATTAACCTGAATAATTACCCGTTAGAGCTATTCCTTAATTATTTACGGTGCTACCGTCCACTTAGCATCAATTAAACCATTAATTTTGGCTTGAAGTTTATCACCAGCATTTAAACGGCCAACTCCGCTTGGAGTACCAGTATAAATAATATCACCACTCTTTAATCCATAGATATGGCTCAATATTTCAATTTGTTTATATATCGGATAAAGCATATCTTTAGTATTACCAAATTGTACTTGTTTGTTATTAATTTCCAAACTAAATTCAATATTATTGATATCATTAACTTGCTTAATTGGAATCAGATTTGATAGGCAAGCAGAGTGTTTAAATCCTTTGGCTTTAAGCCATGGTTGCCCTTTAGATTTAGCTATATCCTGTGTATCACGAGCAGTTAAATCTAAGCCAATGCCAATGCCGCCAATATAATCTACAGCATTACTTTCCAAAATATTATCAGCATCTTTATTAATATACACTACTATTTCGCATTCATAATGAACATTCGTAGAATAATTTGGCATTATAATAATATTATTTTCTAAAAGAAGCGCATTATTAGGCTTCATAAATACAATCATATCATCTGGAATGCTGTTACCTAACTCATGAATATGCTCTGTATAATTACGACCAATACAATATATATTATTAAGTTGAATTTCCGTATTTTCTAATAAAATTTGACGCATTTTTTACCCTAAAATTGTTATAGATAACATACTATTAATGACTTTATTATTTTGTTTATATTGAACCAATAAAAGCTAAATCCAATAAATAAGCTTACACACATAAAAATCCGAATTTATATATTTGAAATTGTATTACAATATAATCTCATTTGCAAAGATTTTTACAAACTTGGCTGCTTTTTTCTATATCTTGCTTAATAACCCAGCCAAATAAGCCACAACATAGTCTGTAATTAAGTATCAATAGTAGCAATATGCTATAATGCATGTCTTTGTCTATAACAATAATTAGAAATCATATACTTTACAAGCAAAAAATTACAGGTTTTTGAATGAAGCGTTTATTAATTCCTCTACTATTGATATGTTCATATACTATCCATGCTGATGCGAATAAAGAATTAAATATTTTTATTGCAGCCAATTACTTAGCTCCACAAACAGCAACAGGATTTCGGCAAACAAATGGCTACGAAGTAATACAAAATTTCTTCAATGAAAATGATGTAATGCTAGCTAAAATGGCAGCAGGCCTAAATGGTTATGATTTAATCGTGCCAACATCATATGCAGTTGACCAATTAGAAAAAATGCATAAGCTTCAACCATTAGACCTAAAAAAAATTCCTAACTTAAAATACGTAGATAAGCAATTTCTAAATCTTGACTATGATAAAGGAAATAAATACTCAGTTCCTTATGCCTATGATAACGTATTTCTAGCTTATAATAAAAAAGAATTAAAAAAACTAGGTATAATTCCCAATACATGGGCTGTAATCTTTGATCCAAAATATCTCAAAAAACTACATGGTAGAGTAACAGTTTTTGATTCTCCACGTAACGTGTTTGCAGCTGCGCTATTATATCTAGGTAAAGATCCGAACTCTAGTGATATGAAAGATTTGATTCAAGCGCGAGATACGATTTTAAAAGCAGCTCCATATTGGAAAAGATTTGATAGTGATTCATACACAAGAAACTTAGCAAATGGCGGTATCTACGTTGCAATGAGTTACTCTGTAGATATTTTTAAAACACTAGAAGATATGAAAGATAGTAAGCAAGAGATTAATATTGGCACAATGATGCAAAAAGAAGGTAACTTATACGAATTAGATAATCTTGTTATACCAGCTTCTGTTAAAAATACTGATGCAGCCTACAAATTCATTAACTATGCATTATTACCAAAAAGTGCTCTAGAGCTAACTACAGATACAGGTGCTAGTATCATGAATACCGAAGCACTAAAAAGCGTTAGCCCAGAAATAAAAGCAATGGATTGGATATACCCTAAAGATATGAGTAAAATGCACACCTTTAAGGCATATAGTCCAAAAATTAGAATATGGTTAAACGAAACTTGGCTTGAAATTCAATTAAATGGTAGCTGTCATTAAATAGGTTATAATATTTTATGAAAAACACTGGTACTAGATAAATCGCCATTTGGCATTTTGGCATAATTAGGAATAAGTCCTGATAACATCCAATTATGTTTTAAATAAAATTTTTCAGCATATGAATCAGTTTGAGTATCTAGAACTAATAAAGTTATATCTTTTAAAAAAGCAAATTTCTCTAACTCAAGCATTAATTTAGATGCGATCCCTTGATTTTGATAACTTCTATCAACAATCAATTTTGCCACTTGGGCACGATGCTTACCATTTAATTTACAAGAGATTATTAATTGAACTGTTCCAACTATTTTATTATTAATCTTGTATAAAAATAAAATATTGTTATCATTTAGATTATTAGATATATTTACCCAATAATCTAAATAATCCTGAGTAGTAGAATCAAGCATAAAACCAATTGATGCCATATAACCCACAGCTTGTTTAGTTAGATTTATACACTCTGTAATTTCTGCTTCAGACAATATTTTTGCAATCTCTATACCCATTATCTACCACCTTATATTGAAGCTAATTATTTATAACAATCATTTAATTTATAGAGTAGATTCTTCTTAACTCCCGACCATTCATTATGTAATATACTATAGACATAACCATCACATGTTGTACCATCTGAGTATACTCTAGCACTACGAAGCACACCATCTAATTTAGCACCTAATCGTTCTATTGCCTGACGACTTTGAAAATTGTATTGATTAGTTCTAAATTCTACAGCTACCGCATTTAGATTCTCAAAAGCATGACTAAGTAATAATAATTTAGCCTCAGTATTTAATGATGTTTTTTGGACACTTTTACCATACCATGTATAACCAATTTCCACCCGACGATTAGCTTCATCTATTCGGCAAAATGCAGTCATGCCAACTGCTTGATTTGTTTTTGTATTAATTACCATAAATGGCTGCATAAATCCTTCAGCTTTCCACTGTAAGCGTTTATCAATTTCTACGGCGATTTGTTTTGGCTGTGGCATAGATGTGTACCATATTTTATAAACATCACCATCCACTAGTGCAGCTTCTAACTCATCAACACGGCTATAATCTAATGGCACTAGCTTTACATGTTCACCAATTAATTCAACTTCTTTTATCCACATTTGTTTATCTTTCAATTTTAATTATTACATTAAGCATATATTTAATGATAGGTGTTCTATCAATCTTAATTATGTGTTATTCAGAATAATACGTTAATTGGAACTTTGACAGAAGCAGATAATGATACTAATGAAACAAAAAAATCCTTCAATATGGGATTAATACTCAAATCCCATTTATGCTGATTTTATTATCTAAAACCAGCATAAATCATTCTAATATTTTTGTTACACTATTTTAATTAATAACTTTCAAAACCCCAAATTGGATTTTTATTTTTATTAGATGGAAAAATTACATATACATTTTTGCCAAAGAAAAATGGCGAACCATATAATGTCTCATTATTATAATTATAATATCCCCAACCTGGCATTACGCTAAATGAAACTGTATCACCACTTGGGTTAGTTTCATCTTTAGTAATTACTCCCGTAATTACATATGATTCATTCGCAGCAAAATCATAACTATAAACGCTTGAAACCCATGTAAATGGAGATTCTGGGCAATATCCATAACTACATGCAGATGACTGTAGCTCATCATTCATAAATACCCAGCTATTTGTCCCAGAATCAAAAACCGCAGGAATAGTACTTTCAGGATTATTTATCTTACTATAAAAACAAGCCGAATTACACACACTACTTAAATCAGACTCTGAAGCAACAACTAAGTTAGTTTTATTAGTTACTTGATTCATAGACGAAGTATTAACGCCTAAAATCATAGTTCCAGATACATTAGTATTAGTGTTTTGTGTTACAGGAGGAATAGAAATTACAAAACCATTATTATTACTAGATAGATTAGGTAATGGATTTTTATTCAGCATAGGAACTATAGCTGATTCACCTGATGACAATGCCACATAGTTGCCATTAATATCTTTTTTATACAATAAAATACTACTATTATCCAAACCTATGGCAGGATTCACCCCAATAATACCATTAGCCCCAAAATTTGCAAAATCATCAAATGGACCTTTAGCAATACAATCATCTGGAATCTCAGCGCTTGGACTATTTTCAATTATTTGCACGATCACATTATTTGTCATAGTATTTGCAAGTTTTAAAATCCCATAGTGTTCTTCAGCAAAAACATAACCACTACCAAAAGTATTACAAGCATAAACCATCTGATCATCAGTAGTTGTAACTCTTGGCATTTGTAAAACAAAACTCTCAGGTAAGGCTGATTTATTAATCTTTAAACCAAATGAACCAGTATCTAAAATAATATTATCAATAGTTTGGCAATTAGTACCAGCACTATTTGTACATAAGGTAATACTTACATACATAGTATTAATTCCATCACCATTTAACCCAGCGCCGATACTAATTGGAATCTGCACTGGTGGATTACTAGTCGTAGTTCCACTAGAACATGCTGTAAAAATAGACATTCCCAATGTTGAAAGTGATAATAATTTTATAATAGATTTAGTTTTTTTCATTTTTTAGTAATTCTTGTAAATTGATGTTTTTTGGAATAAGATTTGGAATATATGCAATACCATGACTATCACCCTGATAACCAGAGAGTTCTACAACTATATTTGGGTTTACATATTTCTTATATGTCAAAGTATTTATCTCTGGCTTTGTTGTTTTAAAAACAGCAAAGTTATCACCAAGCATATTTCGTAAATTTGGTATCATATTACATTGCCATTTTACTGCAAATATCTTCGCTAAATTTTGTTTTTTCTTCAATTTAGGCGCATATTGATAAATACTACACTTGTTATCTTTATCAGACACTTTAATAACTATATAATTTTTAGCAGATTTATCCAAAGTTACTGAACCAATTTGTGATGACTCAATAGGAAAAGGCTCTTTAGAATAATTCTTAAACGTATTCCCAAGCTCAGTAGCATTCCCTGAGATAGATAAGCAGATGCTTACTACAAATATAATCTTTTTCATGCTATTTAATTATTACAGCAGTGCCATAACAAAATACCTCATTAGCACGCGTCTGATCACCACCAACGCTATCAGAATCATAACGCATAGCAATAATTGCATTAGCACCTAATGAGTTTGCATGTTCAATCATTTTTTCATAGGCATGATTACGCGTTTGCTCACACATATCTGTAAATGCTTGGTTATGCCCACCTAAAATATTTTTTAAATTACCGATAAAGCCCTGTGTAATAGTTGGCGTACGAACTATAATCCCATGCACTACACCCAAAACTTCAACAATTTGCTTACCAGGAACATCATTCATAGTAGTAACTAACATCTTATTTCTCCATTTTTTATAATTCACAAAGAGTAATTTCTTTATGAGAACTATTTACATAACAAATTAATCACTTGTGGTTGCCAATTATTTAAAGCAAAACCAGATTTATCTTTAAGCTTTTTATCACCACTATCACGTGAAAAGAAGTCACGGAATAAACGAGGGCCAACGCCAATAAATCTCTCAAATATCACTTTCCCAGATGCTTCTATACTATCATAAAATTCTAACATAAGTTTATTTTCAATTGAGTTTACCGCATCTTTACTAATTGCTTCAAAGTGAAATTGTAATGATTTACTCTTAGTATAGGGCTCAATATACAATACTCGTTTAATTCCAGCAGCAATAATATGTTTTGCACAGTTATGACATGGATACGTAGTACAGTATAAACTAGCACCAATAGTGCTACTTTGATTACGCGCACATGCCATCAAAGCTTCCATCTCAGCATGAACCACACGCCCATATTCAGTAATATCATTTAGGACATTATTTTTACTTTTTAATAAATGCTCCCTAATATCACTATCATCAACTCCGTCTTTAAACTTATCTTTTAATACTTGATAAATATTATCAAAAATCTTTAATTTCTCAACTGCATTTGAATCAAAACCACGCATATAATCACGCCCAAGAGGCTTATCATAAATAGCATTATTTATATCAACTTCTGAATAATAAAGACCACCACCAGCCCGAGGAATATCATTTGCACCTGTTGCAATAATATCACCAGATGAAGCCGTGATTACAGCCCCCACTTGACGAGATAAGTCTGCAGAACGCATAGCCGCAGTAAATGCCATATACATGGCAAACTCATCTTTAGTTGGTGTTATAAATTTATGATTAAATAATAAATCTATAAACCTCCCGATTGAATTATGCATTTTTTTGCAGCTAAGCATAACATCTTGGTCGCTATCATAATTAATAAAAAAATCAGCTTTATGAAAACATTTATTTAATGACATTTCAAATTCACCTAGTTTACTTTCATTTTCACCTTGTAAACTAGCTAACTCTTGCGAAATTTTTTCATATTGTGATTGCGTAAGCTTATCTTGACTATTTTTTATCCTAGAATTAAATCCTTGAATTAATCTAGTCTTACAAATAGAGCTAAGCCCGCGAGTTAATCCACACCCGATCAAAATAAGTTTATCACCATATAGTTTTTGTAATTTATAAATATCATCATTCGATGATAAATTACAAAAAATCTCTGTTTTATCAATAATTGCTTCATATGAAACATTATTATGGGTAACTATATCGTTAGAATCATATCCATAACTAACTAATTTATCATCTATAATACTTGCTAAATATGTACTAGGAAAACCAAGTTCACAAATTAATGCAAACTTAAGCGGTAATGGTTTAGTTATTTTTTGATGTGTTTTAATGTGTTTTGATAAAAGATACGTAATTAAGGCTTTAACATTATTTGAAAGATCATCTACCAAGTTGGATAAAATTAAGCTGATAAAACCCGAGTTATTCCAATTAATGCTAATTTCTTCCCACTCGTTTTCAACAAAAAACTTTAATGTAATAATATGTGAAATATCTGAATTATGAATATTATATGCGGAACTTATTTCTATAATTTCTGATGAAAATATATTTAAACTTTGTAATTCTTTACTAAACTCTTTGTAGTCTTCAGCAATATAAATACCTTGTAAATTTAAATAGCAAATACCCTTTTGAGGATTTGCAAAATATGTAATTTTAACGCCTTTTGGGGAGTTAATACTCCAGCGCGACTCATCATTATGTGACCAAGTGAAATCCGCCCCAGAGAATTGCTTTACCAATAAATTATAAACATTTGCTAACAATTTATCTTGAATATTTTTATTGAAATGATTATCAATTATCTCAATTATAAAGTTTAATTCTTCTAAAGATAAATTACGGCAATTTAATTGTAAATGATGACAATAACTAGCCTGAATTTTTAAGGATTTATCAGTGTCTAACTTATTACCATTAATTTCATTAATAATAATCGAACGGTATGAATTTACAAAGTCTAATTTAGCTATAATGTTATAGCTAATACCAGATAATAAATCACTCAAACCCATATCAGTAAAATGAATATTATTAAAAATAATATTATAGTATTTGGTATCTGTTGTAAGTTTTACTCTTATAGCATCATTATTGCATATCTCACCGCTATTTTCTGATGATATAACTTTATTTAAAATATCTTCTAATACTACTTTATTTATTAAACTCATTTTTTACACATATCCAGACTTTACATCGAACTAATTATTTATTAGAACAGTATTTTAATTCATAATAACGTATGATATTTTATTTATTACTGTTAGAGTAATTAATAGTGTGCAGCATCTAAATTATAATTATACTCATCTGGCAAAGCGAAGTACAAATCAGTACTTACACTACACGGTATAATAAAATTAATGTTGTTAATAATACTATTGATAACTTAATTATTTTATGTGGCATTTTAATTTTCCCTAATACAGCTAATAATATAGCCTCAATATCTGATATTTGTTTTTAGTTATACTACCAATTATTTGTTAGATTTTTGTTTATCGATTTGCATAATCTTGTCTATTATTACTTGTGATATATTTTGTGATCAATTCTCATCAGGTTCATTAATTTACTTTGTAATTTATGTTAATAATAAGCAAACAGTAGATGCCCTTGGATTAAAGATATCAACTGTTGAATCACATATCAATAAATTAAATCAAAAAACTAACCAATTTACATTAGCTTGTAACCTCCTCAGAGCTTGGTAATAATCCATTTACTACCATTTTACAGCTGTCAAAAACCTTTCTTTCCTATATTGCATATAAAGCATAATACAAAACTACATTGCACCAATTTGTAAAATATACTTTATATTTGTTATAATTATTACAAATTTGTAAAATATATATTACATCTACATAAGAAATAAACAAAAATGAATCTATCCGAATTAGGGCAAATAATTGCTCAAAACAGAAAAAAGCTAAAAATTACACAATTAGAATTAGCACAAAATACAGGCATTAGCCGAGTAACATTATCACAAATTGAAAATGCTTCTGTTAATGAAATTGGTATTAATAAAATTATATTATTATGTGAGTTACTTGGTTTGGAAATAATAGCAAAACCCAAAAATATAAGACCAACATTACAAGATTTAATAAAAGAAAGAAATAATCATGATTGATGTTTTTACTTCTGCTAATTATATTGGAAATCTTTTTACTTCAGAACAAAATAATAATAAGTTTATTTTAATTACATTTAATAGTGAAAATAATAAGGATAACGTTATAGATACTATTGGATTAAATTTACAACAGTTTAAAACTTATGAAGGAACAGAAGAGTTATTAGAATCTTTATTAAATAAATATGGTGCAAACTCTGGAATAGCAGGAGTACAAGCAAAAGTAATGATCCTTGATACTAGTGATAATTCTAATCCAAAACTAAGCCATATTGATAGATTAACTTACAAAGACATCACACACATAATAAAGTCAAGCAAGAGCTATTAATTGAGATTGAGAAAAACTCTAAATTTCAAGAGATTGGCAAAGAAATGATAAAGACATGGGATAATGCGATGGAAAACTTCTAAACTATATCAAAAGTGCTATTATTACTCCCTAAAAATAAAATCAATATCTATTACAGAGGTTATATGGAAAACAAGCTAAATTTAAGCAATAAACAATCAACTACCATTATCTGGACATTACTAATGGTTATGCCTTTATTAGGTATGACTATTGATTTAATTGCACCATCATTACCAGCAATATCAAGCCAATTAAATATCTCAGATAGCCTAGCAAAAGAAACATTCACTACATTCTTATTTGGATTTGCTTTTGGTAACTTCTTTGCAGGATTTATATCTGATGCTTATGGGAGACGAAATATACTACGGATAGGTTTATTTTTATTTTCTGTGATTAGTATTGTACCTGTCTTATTTCCAGAAATAAATGTCCTTTTAGCATCTCGTTTTATACAAGGCATAACTATGGGTATGTCTGCAATAGTAGTTAGAGCTGCTTTTTCTGATATAGTGCCAAAGGATAAGTTAGTTCATCTTGGAGCTGTAATCGGTATGATGTGGGGTTTAGGACCTGTAATTGGACCACTTATTGGTAGTTATTTACAAGAGAATTTTGGTTGGCAGTCTTGTTTTTATTTCTTTAGCATAGTTAGTTTACTTAATTTTATTAGTGTATTTTTTATAGTTCCAGAAACTCATTTTAATCGACAACCATTAAAATTTAAAACTATACAGAGAAACATGCTCGAAGTTTTAAAATCTCGTACTTTTATTGCATTACCAATAATGATGGGTATGTCATACTCATTAATACTATCCTTTCATACTATGGCACCTTTTTTTATCCAAGAAATGCTGCATCATTCTCCTGTATTTTTTGGAAAAATAGCACTATTATTGGGTGTTGGATATGTAATAACAACTATAGTAGTTAAAAAATTATTACGTCATTTTTTAGCCTCACAAATATTAAGCATATCTATAATATTTTTTCTAGCTGCTGCAATTATCGGTCTAATTCTTAGCTATTTTTATCCAAATAGTGTTACATTGTTGGTTATTATAAGTCTAATGATGTTCATCGCTTCTGGTTTTATTTTTCTGCTATCCCTAGGTTCTGGATTAGCAATGTTCGGACATATTATAGGTACAGCGACTGCTATAATGTATTTGATAAATGGTGGATTGAATGCCACGATTTCATTTATAGTTAGTCTTACGCATATAAATAATCTAACTACAATTATATGGGTATATGTCTTATTGATGTCTGCTATTACTATTGTATATTTTTATTTATATAAACCACAAAAATCAACATAACTTCAACTAGCTGATTATTTATTGCCATTATTAAAAAAGCTTCTCATCATTAAATGAGAAGCTTTTTTACAGCAAGAATATGATAGTTTATGAAATAAATCTAATCAGAACATTAGCTAGTCTTTTTATACCTTCCACAATTTTGTCTTCAGACATATTAGAATAATTCAGACGTAAGTAGTTTTTATGACCACCATTTGGAAAAAATGGCGCACCAGGTACAAAGGCTACTTTATCTTTTAAAGCTTCCTCTAAAAGTTCAGCCGCATTAATATGATCAGGTAAGGTTACCCAAGTAAATAAACCACCATTTGGATAGGTATATTTAATATTTGTAGGGAAATATTCTTTCATTGTATTTATCATTAGATCACGACGATTGCGATAAACCGTGATAACTTGATTTACATGTTTATCTAAATCATAATCACGCATGTAATGAGCAACCTCTCTTTGAGTCAACGTATTACATTGTAAATCACTAATTTGCTTTAATAAAATAAACTTTTGCAATAACTCAGGTAAGGCACAAACCCAACCTATACGTAAACCAGGACATAATGTTTTTGAAAATGAACCTAGATAAATTACCCAGCCATTTTTATCAAAGCTCTTGATAGATGGTAAGCGCTCACCATCAAAAACCACATCACCATATGGGTTATCTTCAATAACAGGTATTTGATATTGATTAGCTAATTCAACTAATTTTTTACGACGCTCTACAGACATCGTAACACCTGTCGGGTTTTGAAAATCTGGAATAGTATAAATAAATTTAGCTCTTTTTCCTGATTGCAAAAGCTTTTCTAATTCATCAACAATCATACCATTATCATCCATTGGTATAGTCAAATATTTAGCATGACAAGCATTAAAAACATTAATAGCTCCAAGATAACTTGGATCTTCACAAATTAAATAATCGCCATCATTTAAAAATAACTTTGCACAAAAATCTAAACCTTGCTGAGAACCAGCAGTAATTAAAATTTCATCTTTAACAGTATTTACCTGAGCTTTTGCCATTGATTTAGTAGCAATTATTTCTCTTAATAAAGCGTATCCCTCTGTGGGGCTATACTGCAATGCAACCTTGCCATCTGTTGCTAAAATCTCTTGTGTTAATTGTGCTAATTCTTTAGCGGGGAAAAATTCTGGTGCAGGCAATCCACCTGCAAATGAAATAATATCTGGTTGTTCGGTTATCTTTAATAACTCACGAATTTCTGATGCTTTTAATGTGCCAGCACGGTCTGATAGTTGAAATTGCATAATACTCTAATGCCTTAATATATATCGCATAACCTCAAACTAAAATGTACAACACGATGAGTAACGGGACCTATGAATATTTAGGAACAAATCAAGCAATGCAGTTTATAGTGAGTTAGCTATAACGTTTTTAAACACCAATTATATCATAAATTCAAAAGCTATTATATAGCCCATTAAGCTCTTAAATTACTACACCTGATGCAGTTCCTTACTTATTAATTATAAGTTCTGCTCTTTGCCAAATATAGTAATTTAATGTGAAGTGAGCTATAATCCGTAACTATAATAAACAACTTTATAACGTATAAATTACAAGAAAAATTAATGAAAATATATATAGATGCAGATGCCTGTCCAAAACCTGTCAAAGAAGTTCTTTTTAATCTTGCTAAAAACTTAAAACATGAAATAATTTTTGTAACTAATCAATTTTTAACACTACCCATTTTGCCAAATTTACGCTTACTCCAAGTAGCGCGTGGCTTTGATGTAGCTGATGATGAAATTGTCAAACTTGTGGATACAGGTGATTTAGTAATTAGTAACGATATCCCTCTGGCAAGCCAAGTAATTGCTAAAGGTGCTGAGACATTAACTACATCTGGTAAATTATATACAGCGCAAAATATCCAACAACAACTTGCCGTACGTGATCTAATAGCGCATCTAAGAGATAATTTACAGGTAACTAGTCATAGCAAACCATTTTCTACGCAAGATAAAGCTAATTTTGCTAATGCTATTAATAAATGGCTTACTACACAAGCTAAATAAATTAAATCTGTAAAATATTAGCCATACATATCTTTTAAATGACTATTAAAGAAGTTTAGCGTATCACCATAATCATACTTACCTGTGATTACTTCAATATAAACCCCGTATGGATGATTTCTTGCTTCTTTAATTGCATCAGATAACTCTTTTTCAGTTTTTACCTTAAATACTAGCCAATTGTTACAAGCAAATGCCTCTGGTAACTTAGTATAATTTAATCTAGCCACATCATCATAACTATAATCAGGATTAAGTTCTAAAGCTCTCTCAACCATATAGCCATCATTATTAATACAAAATATTATTGGATTAATTTTATAACGTCCCATTACTCCTAACTCATTTAAGGTTAATTGATGTGATCCTTCACCTGTTACTAAGATTGCTCGTGAATTTGTATCAGCTAATGATACTCCAAGCGTAGCAGGAGTTGCCCAACCAATTGATCCCCATAAGGTTTGATTAAAATATTTTGTGCCATCTGGGATTTTAAATTTAGGTAGGTTTAGGGAAGAAGATCCAGTTTCAACAACTAAATTATCATTTGGTTTTAAAAAATGTAATAATTGATTATAAAAAGATTTTAAAGTTAACTTATCTTTATTTATTGGTAATTGTTTTAATTGTGGGTGCTTATGTATATGCACATAATTAATACTCTCTACATCCTCAAGTAAAATATCAAGTAATTCTGATAAATAAACGTTTGTAATTCGTTCTTTTTGGTTTTCTACATAATGTGGTGCTAAATTTAAAACTTTACTTAAGTCTAAATTATTTGTAAACCCTGATGTATTAAAATCAGACCAAAAAACATCACCAATATTTAAGATTAAATCCGCACTTTCAACTAATTCAGATACTCCATCATCAGATAATAATCCGGCATAAAACCCAGCATATTGTGGATGATGTTCCGAAAATACACTTTTATCATGTGGCATAATCACAAACGGAATATTTAACTTCTCAACTAATTTTAAAGCTTGCTCTGTAATGCCAAATCTATCTAATTTAATTGATGGTATTGCTACTATTTTTTTATTATCATTTAATGCTTCAGTAATCAATTTAACTGCTTGTGTTAATTGCTGTGGATTACTTACTATTTCGTGACAATTATCATCCTCAGAAGTAGTATCAGTAACTGGACGATTACCATCATCAAAAGAAATTTGTATATATGCAGGTTTACGATGCTTAAATGCTTCTTTTATAACACGGTTCATTTCAGATCTAGCATTATCTGGTGTAATTACCGCAGATACACAAGTAGCTGCAGCTGATAAATCAGCAAAATTTCCAAATACACCATCACCTAATGTATGATGAATTTGACGACGTTTAGCTATAGCTGCATCATTTGGTGTACCAACTAGATGAAAGACTACTAAGTTCTCAGCTTTAGCTCCCATAACGCCATTAAGTGCGCTTAATTCGCCTACCGCATATGTAGTACACAAAATAGCAGCACCACTAATACGAGCATAACCATCCGCAGCATAGCTAGCGTTTAATTCATTAGCATTAATGATATTTTTTAATTTATTATTTGATACAAGAGCATGATCAATAGGAAAAGCAAAATCACCAGGAATTGTGAATGCATGAGATATACCCAAATCAGCTAAACGAGCCACTACATATTCTGCAGTATTATTTGCTTTAGATACAGTATTATAGATTTTTTTACCATTACAATAGTTCATAATATCACCTATAAAAATCCTTTTACTTGACTATTATTACATAATTTATAAAACAATATACTATAATCAATAATAAAACCTATATTTTATAAATTCCTAATCTTGGATAGATTTAATAAAACACCAATGTTATAATTATCCATAAAAAGTTGTAATATATCTATAAAAGAAGAAAATATTGTGAAAAAAATATTAATTTGTTTGTTATCAGCCTCGGGAATTATATCTTGCAGTGGTGGAAGTAGCCCAAATAATGGACCTAAAAAATTAAACTATCCTGCATCTCTAGCTACAGATACTACAAATAATTATTTTGGTAATATAGTTGCTGACCCGTATCAATGGATGGAGAGTATTAATAGCGATCAAACATTAGAATGGGTAGATAATCAAAATTATTTTAGTAATAGTTACATTAGTAAGTTACCAGAATATACTATAGTAGAAAATCTTTTAACGCAATACTCAACGCTTAAATCATTAAAAAATGATCATATAATAAATCGTCATTTTATTAAAGTAAATGATAAATATTATTACACCAAAGATAAAAAAATTAACTTTAATACTAAACCAAATCATCGCAGTAATTTTGAACACGTTTCTGTGGATAATAAGATATATGTTACGAATAATATTAATAACGTTGGTACTCTATTTCTTGATTTAAATAAACTTGGTATAATAAACGAAGATGAAAGTGTTGTTCAAACTGGTGTTACATCAGATAATGCATATACAATTACTAAAACTCAAGATCCTAATCTTGATGCAGGAATAATCTCAGTCATAAACAATGATACAAAAGAATTAATGCCAAATGATGAAATTAAATATTCAACAAGTTTTTTTACTATTTATAATGATGGTTTCTTCTATGTAAAACCAAAAAATATCACCGATGTTCATACTTCTAATTATAATCACCAAGATCTTTATTATCACCAAATTGGCACATCACAATCTACAGATAAATTAATATTTAGTGGCGGAGAAATTTTATCCATAAATTTATATCCTAACTTAAGTAGTGATATATTCTATTTCCAAACTAACATTGATACAAATAGTCAAATTTATAGCTTAGATCCCACAAATATGAATGTTCCACCAACTATGATTTTGGGAGATAATTATAAATCTGAATTTTCAATTGCTAATATAGAATCTAATAATAATTTATTAATTCAAACTACTCAAGGAGCTGCCCAAAAACGTCTTATTTCGGTTAACCCAAATAATACAGAGTCATCTAATTGGCACAATATTCTCCCTGCAAATAACAATGATATTGTAAATGCAATTTCTATCTGTGGGAACTATTATTATGCAGAAGTATTAGTAAACGGAGCAAGTAAACTTTATCGCTATGAGAGTGATAACTCTACTCCTATAAATATTGAATTACCAGGTATAGGTGGACTAAATGATGAAGCTTTTGATTGTAATGAATCAACATCAGAATTTCAATATCAATATTCAAACATGATTACTCCATGGAGAGCATATAATTATAATCCTAATACACAAATTAGCAACAAAATAGGTAATGATTCAATCCTTGGATTTAATTCTAATGATTACGAAATGAAAGAGTTTTTTGTACCATCTACTGATGGAGCAGAAATTTCAATATTTATAGCTCATAAAAAAGGTATAAAACTTGATAATAGTAACCCAGCTCTAATTTATGTTTACGGTGGATTTGATACTGCAGTAAAACCATTCTTTGATCAAAATAATATACTTTTATTAAAAAGTGGTGGTGTTTCTGTTGTAGCTCAAGTTCGTGGAGGTGGCGAATATGGAACCTCTTGGTATAATAGTGGAAGATTATTCAATAAACAAAATACTTATAACGATGTTGCTACAGTTGCCAATTATATAATTAATAATGGCTATACTAACCCATCTAAATTAGCATTATGGGGTGCATCTAATGGTGGGATAACAACCGCTATTACAGCATTACAAAATCCTAATTTGTTTAAAGTCGTATTCCCAATGGTTGGTGTACATGATCTATTACGTTATCAATTATTTACAAATGGATTTACTTGGTATTCTGATTTTGGTTATAGCTCAATCCAAGATCAGTTTAATAATATAATGACTATTTCTCCGTTGCAAAATGTAAGAAATATATCATACCCATCTATGTTAATCATGGCAGGTATGGAAGATGGTAGAGTTGTACCATCACATAGTTATAAATTTGCAGCAACTATGCAAAATTCTGCTGGTGGCACTAATCCATATTTATTAAAAGCATACGCAGGTCAAGGTCATGGTCCATATAATACAACTGAAGCTCAAATTGATATGTGGACACTATTTTTTAATCAAACTAATACAAAAATAAATAGTAATTAATTACTAAAAAATCAACCTAGATAATAATTATCTAGGTTGATTTTTATATGATTATGAATACAATCAGCTAAATTTTACGCCAAATCGTACCATCTTTACTATCTTCAAGTAAAATTCCTTCGGATAATAATTTATCGCGAATTTCATCAGATAAAGCAAAATTTTTATCAAGACGAGCTTGCTTACGCTTTTCTATCATTTGATTAACATAATTAGCATCTACATTAGATCCAGATTGTAAAAAATCTTCTGGATTACTTGTTAAAATACCAATTAAATTAGCTAAATTAAATAATAAATTTGCCAACTCTTCGTTTTTAGCACGATTTATTTCAGATAATAATTCAAATAAAACACTAATTGCAAGCGAAGTATTAAAATCATCATCCATTGCTGATTTAAATTTATAAGCAAATTCATTTGACCAATCTATCTTTGCTTTATCTAATTGTAAATTATTATAAACACGTAAACTTTGATACATTTTAGTTAACGTATTTTTTGCATCAACTAAATTATCATGACTAAAATTTAATGGGCTACGATAATGACTTCTTAGCATAAAAAATCTAACTACTTCTGCTTGATACTCATCTAACACATCACGTAATGTAAAAAAATTACCTAATGATTTAGACATTTTTTCATCATTTATATTTAGAAACCCATTATGCATCCAATATTTAGCAAAAGTACAGCCATTATGAGCTTCACTTTGCGCAATCTCATTTTCATGATGTGGAAATTGCAAATCTTGACCACCACCATGTATATCAAAATGCTTGCCTAATATATCTTCTGACATAGCTGAACATTCAATATGCCAACCTGGACGTCCTTTACCAAATTGTGAATCCCAATGTGGTTCATCTGCTTTTGCAGACTTCCATAATACAAAATCTAATGGATCTTCTTTATTTTCATCAACATCTACACGTTCACCAGCACATAGGTCATCTAAATGCTTTCCTGATAACTTACCATACCCATCAAATTTACGTACACGGTAATATACATCACCATTTAAAGCTTGATAAGCAAATCCCTTATCAATTAAACCTTGTACAATATTTAGCATCTGCGGAATATAATCAGTTGCACGAGGTTGAATATCTGGACGCATTACACCAAGTCTATCAAAATCTTCATGCATATACTTAGTAAAACGCTCTGTTAACTGATAAATCGTTTCATTATTTTCACTAGCACGCGTAATAATTTTGTCATCAATATCTGTAATATTTTCTACAAAAGTAACTTCATAACCGCTTGCTATAAACCAACGTCGTATCATATCAAATACAACCGCTTTACGAGCATGCCCAAGATGACAATAGTCATATACAGTTTGACCACAAACATACATTTTTAATTTATTTGCTTGAATTGTTACTAATGGTTCTTTTATTTTGTTTAAAGTATTAAATATTTGCATTATTTTGTCACACAATAAAATAAATTCCGGAGATTGCTCCGGAATTTTTGATTACTTTTTTAGTTATTTTATTTTTATACCAAGCGTTTTAAACTTACGGTATAAATGAGCTCTATCCACTCCAGATACTTCTGCTATCTTAGTAATATTACCACGGTATTTATTCATATGATATAGGAAATATCTTCTTTCTAGATTTTCTTTAATACCCTTTAAAGGATTATTTAAATCTAAGGTAATGATTTCAGAAATATCTTCTAATAATCCATCATTACCACCGATTTCCTTTAATATATGCTTATCCACTAATGGAAGCAACTTACTTAAAGAAAGTGGTTTTTCTAAGAAATCTCTTGCACCAATTCTAATTGCTTCTAACGCACTTGTAATTGAAGCATGACCTGACATCATGATAACAGGTGTAACTACACCGTTAGATAAAAATCTCTTAAATAAAGAAACTCCATCCATATCAGGTAACCAAACATCCATCAAAATTAAATCAAATCTATTATCTTTTACTAATTTATCTGCCTCTAGTGCATTTTCCGCTAACTTAACAGAATATCCTTCATCTTCCAGACATTCTCTCAATAGCTCGCGAATTCCTAATTCATCATCAACTATTAAAATTGTTTTACTCAATTTGTCCTCCAAATTTATACGTTGATAAGACAGTATAATGCCTTATCAATTTTTATTAATTTATTAATTATAACCTATCAAATTCTACATTGGAAACGGTTAGTGGTAATTTTACTACAATATTAGCTCCATCGTCATTAAATACTTCAATTTTTCCATGATGCTCATCAATAATTTTCTTAACTATTGCCATGCCTAGGCCACTTCCTTTAACTCCTTTCGTTGTCTGATAAGGCTCAAACAGGTTATTCATAATGTTTTCACTAAAACCATGCCCATTATCACTAACCAAAATATTCATAACATTTTCTGTACATGTTAAGGTAATTTTTACATCTTTATTTTCATTATTTTCAACACTTTCTATAGAATTTTTTACTAAGTTATGAAAAACTTGTCTTAATAAACTTTGATCACCTAAAACAAAACTCTTATTTTCTGGTAAATTATGGATAAGTTTTATAAAGCTCATATTTTCATAAAGTATCATAAATTGATTAAAAAACTCTACCAAATTAAGTCTAACTAAATGCGGTTTACTTATGTTAGCAAAATCTCTAAACTTATTAACAAGCTCTTTTAAATCATCAACTTGTAAAATAATTTGATTAACTAATCTATTTAAAAATTCCTGATCTTTTTCTATCAACTTCGGAACTAATTTCATTTGAATACGTTCAGCTGATAGAACTATTGGCGTTAATGGGTTTTTTATTTCATGAGCTAATCGTTTTGCAATATCAGCCCAAGCTTGATTTTGCCTAGCTATAATTAGATTAGTTACATCACTTATTAATGTAATATATTCAATACTGCCATTTATTTCATAACGAATAGTTTTTACATATAAATTTTTTATATAATGTTTATATCTAAATACTATATTTTCTTCCCATTCATTTAATTCATATTCTAGTTTTGTTTTAATTAGTTTAATTAAACCTTCTAAATGTTTATATGAATTATCCCATTTATCAATATTTATATTTAATATATCATTTATTTCTATATTTAAAATATCTTGTGTTATTAAATTAACATTTTTTATAACATATTTATCATCATAAACTATCACACTAAGGCTTAGATTATTTATAATATTTTCAAGATAATTTTTGTATTCCGTTAATTCTAATTTTTGCTTTTTCTCTATTTTTTGAGATTCTTCCAAGCTATGTCCCATATCATTAAAAGAGTGAATTAATTGAGATAATTCATCATTACCTTTAAATATATTTTGATTACTATAAGAACCTTTTTTTATAGACTCTATATTTTCAATTAAACTAGAAATACGTTTTATCAAAAATTGTGCAAAGAATAACGTTAATAACACAGCAATAGTTATAGATAATAAAACACTTATAATCAGAGTACTCGTGTATACATCTTTTAAATTATCTTTATTATTTAATAATCCTTGATAAAGTTCTTTATTATGCAATATATTATTATTATCAATTTTTATAAATTCTGGAGCAATTTGACTTAAAGCAACTATTTTTCCATCATTATAATATTGATAATAATTAAATATATAATCTCCACCTTTGCTTTTATTTATTTCATAAAAATAACCAACTTTTTTTATTTTGGCTACAATAAAATCTTC
Organism: Burkholderiales bacterium; assembly: GCA_028693355.1. Lineage (GTDB taxonomy): Bacteria > Pseudomonadota > Gammaproteobacteria > Burkholderiales > UBA11063 > Aquella. The sequence continues at coordinate 45,279 of JAQUVM010000001.1, read as the reverse complement.
TAACTCATCGTTTAAATATTTCTTATCGTTATCTTGAACTAATAAATTTCCTTTATTGTTATAAATACTAATCCCATCAACATCAAGCATTTTTCTAACTTTGGCTATTTCTGATTTACTTTCATCTTTATCAGTTAGCTTTAAATATTCACCTGCAATTACTGACTTCTTACGTAATTCTTTAGAGAAATATTTTATACTTTCTTCTGCTATATTAAAGCTATTATCTAAAAGTTGTTCTATTTGAGGATTAAATAATCTATTAACCGTATTATCAATAAAGTAATTAGCTATTTTTATATTTATTAATGATGGTATTAGTATCACTATTGATAATAGTATAAATAGTTTTTTTGTAAGAATAGATCCAAAGGCATTATTTTTTCTAAAAAATAATCTATACACGAACCCAAAAATAATAAATAATAAAATTGCTTCTATTACTTTATTTAATTGAATAATTTTTCTATAATCATTCAAATAAAGCATAACATCGTATTTTGAATATATAGTTACATAAAAATAACTAAACATTATTAATGTTAAAATTACTGTAAAAAATATTATATTTATTTTTTTCATAATCATCCTACTTTTTTAATTAAAGCATAATACAAACCATCGTTATTTTCAGATGGGTAAATTTGTAGCTCATCTATAATCTTAAATCCATTTAAATTATTAGATAACCATTCTACATTTAATTGATTTTCTTCTTTCATAATAGAACAAGTTATATATATCATGTAACAATTTAAATTTAATAATTCCCAAATATTATTAATAATACTTCTTTGCGTTTGTACAAAATTACTAATTTCCTCTAAACGTCGTGTTATTTTTATATCTGGATTTCTTTTAATAGTTCCAAGAGCTGAACAAGGTACATCAGCAATAATAAAATCATACTTGTCACCATTCCACCAACGTTTATTATTAGCATCGCCTAGTATAGTATTGCAATTAAGTTCTAATCTGTCTAAATTTTGCTTTACTTTTTTTAAACGATTTTCATCTATATCTACAGACGTTAAATTACAATCATAATTTTCTAATAACTGGCAAGTTTTGCCACCTGGTGCACTACATATATCTAGAGCATTTTTTATTTCAATATTATGTTTTTTTAATATATCTAGCATATACTGTGCCGCTACATCTTGGACACTCACCAAGCCCTCATAAAAGCCCGGTATTCCACTAACATTAATAGCTTTATCTAAAACTATTTTGCTATCAATTTCTTTATATTCAATATTATTTTCTATTAATAATTTCAAATATTCATTATATGAGTTCTTTTTACTATTAACTCTTAAACCAAAAGATGGTTTATACATAAAACTTTTTATTATTTCTAGATAATTATTTTTATATTCTTTTTTTAAATAGTTTAATAACCATGATGGAATATTATATTTATACGAGTATTCATTATCTATATCTTTTATAAATTTTTCTTTACTTCTTTGAAAACTACGCAATACTGCATTTACAAATGATTTCTTTTTTTCATCAAATTCTTTAGTTAAATTAACTAAATCATTAATAATTGCATATTCAGGTTTTTTACTTAACCAAAGCTCATATATACCTATTCTAAGAATACCCATTACATCATAATCAATATTTCTTACTAGTTTACTCAATATATAATCAATAGATGTACTATAACGTAGTAAATCATAAACAATATATCTTATTTTTACTATATTTTCATCTTCTTTATACTGATTAATTAAATCATTTAAATTTTTATTTTCATAATAAACTAAATCTATAATTCTTTTTATTATTTTATATTCGCTCATAATGTTCCACATGAAACAACAATACCCCTACTTAATTTGTAGAGGTATTATTATTAAAATTTTTAATAATTATTTATATTTTATTTCATTAAGTAAGTCGCAGTTGTTACAACTCTAACTGTTTTATATAATGAATTAATATCATTGTATTGACTACCATCTGCTGAATTAACTGAGATAACACCTTGATTAATGTTTCTAACTTCAGCAATTTCTTTGTTAAGATTTCCAGCTATTTTACCAGCTGATATTTTAGTATTAAGAACAGAATCTTTTAAAAGAGGTTCTTTAATATTATTAATTGCAGTAAAATAATAATTTACATAACTACCAGAAATAAAAATACCTTTATCTATAAAAAGCTTTTGATTTTGATTAATTTTATATATTGAATCAACATTTTTACTAGAAACAGTAATAGTATTATATATTTGATACTGAGTTTTATTATCAATCAACATATTTGAAATAGAAATATTATTAGATTGAATATCACTTTCTTGAATACCTTGATCTTTTAATATTGCAATTACATTACTTTGATCACTCTCCATTTGATTATATGCTGAAGCTAAATTATATCCAGATTGATTAAGTGATATTTGCCAAGTAGCTAAATCTGATTTAACTTTAACTTCTGCTACACCTTTAGCTTGAACTAATGTATCTTTATTTTTATTAATATACACTAAACTACCAGATAAAATAATAAATCCTAACAATACTGAAATTGAAAATTTAATATTTGACATATAAAAACCTTTTAAAATAAAAACATAATCTAATGTAAATAAAATTATTTATTTTTAAAATACATTAATTATGTTCATACGTATGTTAAAGATATATTTTACAATATACTAGCCCTAAAGGTTTAATTTATATTATTACCATAGATTTTCAACAGCCATATTACCAGGATTAGCTCTTTTAGATATAGTTAACCCACGTGCAGCTAATATTTTACGTGTATCATCTACCATTTGTGGATTACCACAAATCATTATACGACTACTTTCAATAGTAATAGGAGTATTAGCAAATTTTTCTAATTCACCATTTTCTATTAAAGTTGTAATTCTTCCATTTAAATCACCTGTTGTTTCACGTGAAACAACTTTTATATATTGTAGTTTATCTTTTACTAGTTCACCATAATATTCATGAGTAAAGAAAGAATTTATTTCTTCTTGATAAGTTAGTTCGTTCTCTTCACGTACACCGTGCACTAATATTACTTTATCATATTGTTCCCAAATAGAGAAATCATACATTATAGAAATAAATGGAGCTAACCCAGTACCAGTTGATAAAAACCATAAATCTTTACCATTTTCAAATCTATCGGTAGTTAATAATCCATAATTTGTTTTATCTATATATATATCATCACCACATTTAAGGTCTTTAAGCTTTTGTGTGAATTCGCCATCTGGAACTACTATCGAATAAAACTCTAATTCTTCATCATAATCAGCAGATACTATAGAGTAAGGTCTCCAAACAATAGTATCATCTTCTTTTTTTACACCTAAACGTGCAAATTGACCTGGAATAAATTTATAAGCAGAATCTCTAGTAATCTTAAAACTAAATAAATGATCTGTCCATTGTTTTAAATATGTAATCTTTTCAACGGTATATTTACCTTCTTTTGCCATTTATAAACTCCTTTTTGCAGAACGTAATTTTAACATTTATTTATTATATATATAATATCATATAATTTATTGTTATTATTAGCTTACATTTTTTCTGTTTATATCTAAAAAAAAATATATAAATCAAAGTATTAATCATTGAATTACTTTGTATATTTCTAGACTATTTACAGTTGACTATTTGTGGATAAGTTTTAATCTTTTTATAAACCTGTGGATAACTAAACTTTATTAACTAATTAATAGTATATATTTATACAAGATAAAAAAATGTTCTAAAATATTTTTAAATACTCATTTTTAAAAAATAAGTTTTATCTTTTAATTTATTTGCAATATATTAATTATTTATATAAAATATATTTTATTATTGTTATTATATACTAGTTTTTATGTGGATAACTTAAATTAGATAAATATAATAGATAGTTATATAAGTATTTACTTTGTATAAAATGTAGGTATTTTTATAAAAATGATTGTAAATAAAAAAATGAAAAATATAAAATCTGTGGATAACTTATAATTCATAACAAGATAAAATGAAGTTATTAACAATAAACTGTGGATAAGGAATATTTGTGCGTATATTAATAATAAGATTGTCGTCAATTGGTGATATTTTTCACACATTCACTGTATTACCTGATATTAAAAAAACCAATCCCAATGTAACTATTGATTGGTTAGTTGATGAAAATTTTACTGGAGTTGCTAATTTATCTCCACTTATTGATAATGTAATTCCTATTCCACTTAGAAAATGGAAAAAAAATAAATTTACTTGGTTTAATAAACTAGCTAATTTTAAAAAGACATTATCTAATACCAAATACGACTATATAATCGATACACAGGGTCTTATTAAGTCCGCTATGCTATCCAAATACCTTTTTGATGGTTATGTGTTCGGATTGGATAGAAAGTCGGCTCGTGAGCCTATAGCTAGTTTATTTTATGATTTTACTTATAATGTAAATCAAAATAATATTGCAGTACCAAGATTACGTGGTCTTATAGCCAAAATATTTAATCTAAAGCATGATTTACGTAAAATTGATTTTCAATATAAATCTGAAGATTGTGGAATAAATTTTGTAAATGGTTATATATTATTTTTACATGGTACGTCTAAAGAAAATAAAAAATGGTCTTTAGAAAATTGGACTGAATTGTCTAATTGGGTGATTAATAATAGCAATAAACAAATAGTTATAACTTATAGTAATCAAGCTGAATATGAATTTGCTATAAGTTTAATTAGTAATTTAAATAGCGAACGAATTACTCTTATTGAAAAGTTATCTTTTACTAAACTAGCGGATCTAATAGTTAAATCTGATGTAGTAATAGGTGTAGATACAGGATTTACTCATTTTGCTAATTTAACACATACACCAACTATAGCTATATATTTGGCGAGTGATCCAGGGTATGTAGGTATATTAGAATCTGATATAGCTAAAAATCTTGGAGGTAAAGGAATGGAAGTGCTTGTTAGTGATGTTATTAATACTATAAAAAGTATAGTTCTCAATTAAATAGTTAAAGAATTTTTTAAAATATTTATATAAATATTAAATAAAAATATCCCAAATTAGCATTTATACAACACAGATATCTAGTTTTTAAAAATAAAATCCTTTATTTATAAGAATTAAACACGCTTTGTAGGCTAAAAGCAGACATGGTGCTTATTTTTTATATGATACATTTACGCCTAGATTATTTCATAAGTAAATTTTTTAAATAGGACTGTATTTATGCATCAAAAATTCTCAAAACTTATATCTAATGGCGCACTCATTACCAGCGCTTTAGTTGTAGTTCCTCTAGCAATTAGCGCATGTAGCGGTGGTAGCAGTAATGGCGGAAATAATACTACTGACACTATCGGTACTATTAACGGTCATGCAGTTCAGTTAAGCGCTGGAAATTTCTCAGTTAATCCAAGATCAGATGCACCTGTGGGTTCAATTGCAATTCCAGGTATGAGCACTTCAGAATCACCTATTACATTAACTTTTGCTAATCCTGCACCACCTGCTCCACAAGCATCATTTAATCCTACTCCATGTATTATTACTGCATCTACTCCTTCATGTGCTGTAGTTATTAATGGTTCTAATGCACCTGAGAGCTCATATACTTATTCTGTAGCATACTCCATAAGTGGAAGTACACTAGTATCTCTACCGGGCACTATGCAAGTTACAACAAGTAATAGTATTCCAGAAGTTAGAGCAGGTACATTGTCTATATCTGTAGAAAACCAGTTAACTGTTGAAAGCACAGAACAAGCAACAATTACCCTTAGTAATAGTACAGGGGTAAATAGTTTACCTGTAACAGTAGTAGCAGATAATAGCAAAATAACATTATCAGCATCAACATGTAATCTTAGCACTGCTTCAAATACATGCAATGTTACTGTTACTGCTGGAAATGAATCTGGTAATACAACACTAGTAGCAAGTGCAAATGGGTATACAAGTGCAAACAAAGCTATTACCGTCAACCCACAGCCAGCACCTCCGCCAGCTAATAAATGGGTCTTCGTGTCACAATCATCACCAAATGGTGCGATGGTTGTAGCTAATTCCGTTTGGCAACCTACTGGCGCTAATGGTATAGCTAAGGCAGATGCAATATGTCAACATGATGCTGAAAGCGCAGGGTGGGTACCTAACGATTTAGCAAGATCGCTAACATGGAAAGCAATGATAGCCGGTACAAGCCGCTCCGCAAAACCTTCACCGATTGATTGGGTCTTCGACCCAGATACGACCTACATTGATATTATTAGTAACCTCACGATAGGCACCGCTAAACCAGATGCTACTTTTGCATTCCCCTTAAGCAATGTTTGGGGTTATGGAAACGGATATAACTGGAGTGCGTATGGAAATACACTAGGGTACTGGACTGGTTTAGATGGTAATTGGGATAACGCTAGTTTCGGGGATTGCAATAATTGGGGCGACGCGGGAACATTTAATATGACCTCAGTGGGCATTGCCGTGGCGGCCGGAGCCGTGGTGTTAGGCCAAAACGCAATCATGGCTGACTTATCAACGTGCGACCGTCAGGACACCCCTGTTCTTACTGCCTTAAGATTGGTATGCGTATCTCAATAATTAAATTGATGAATATACGAGCAAACCAAAAATTTGCAATTTCAACTTAACTAATAGTATATAGTATTAGTTAGCAAGAGTTAATTTGTCAATAGAATTTGAATCGTATCTGGTTAGACGCATCAAAATAAAATTTGTACTTTGTACTATTTTAGATGCGTTTAATCTCAACTAGTCTAATTCATTGGAGCATAATATAAATTGAAAAGTTCAGTGCTCTTAACTCAAGTAGCTAGTAACGAAATATTAGAGAAAGCTTTTTTATGGTGTTGCACATCACGAGAAAACTTCCCCGATATAGCTCAACTCATTTTTAAACTGTACTACTTAACTCGCTCCTAACCTATTATTTATAGGTGTTGTCGCTCATTGCATTGTACAGTTCAATCTGAAGTTAGCTATAGTAGTGATATCTGGTTACTCCGTGAGCGCTGGGATTCAATAAAGCCTCTAATTCGGAAACATTGGATGGAAGCTATCGCTTCTCTCCAATGTTACGTTACCGTACTAATTGTGATGATGGTTCAAGAGCTGTTTGGAATGCCGAAGATGTGATAGTAATAAAAGCTATTTCTCTAGTGTTAACCGAATATTTAAAGCCAAAACTATCTAAACAATGTACGCATTTATCTGGTAATGGCGGCATTCAAGCCGCCATCACTTCTTCTCGTAAATTTGTACAAAATAATACCTTCTTTTTTAAAACAGATATTGCTAGTTTTTATAGTAGCATCAATCATGATATATTATGTAATATGCTAGCTAATTTAATAGACGATAAAGCATTACTTAGCTTAATTTATCAAACAATTCGTAGAACAGAAAGCCTAGATGGATATGTCAATATTATACGACTCGGTATTCCTCTTGGTAGCCCACTATCACCACTTTTAGCTGGTGTTTTTTTATTGCCAATTGATAAGCTTATGGTGACTACTAACTACATTAGATTTATGGATGATTATGTATTTTTTACAAATAGCTGAAGAAAGTTAAAAGATTTAATTCGCAAAATGTATATAATCCTGAATAAACTAAAATTAGTTACTCACAGTGGTAAAACCAAGACTGGTAAACTAATCGCAGGCTTTGATTTTTTAGGGTTTAATTTTACAAAAAATAAACTAACAGAATATAGTTTAGCCTCATATATAAGTTATATAAGCAAATTTAAAACTAAAGAATTAGTAAAAAAAGGTCATAATTATAGTATCCATTTTAGAGCTTGGCTTAGAGGGTGGCAAATAAACAAAAAAATACAAGTAAAATTATTTATGTTCGCAGATCAATCAATATCTCTATTATATGCATTAGCAAAAAATATTATTAATAATATATAAACCAGAAAGTATAGTTTTAATTATTTATCATAAAGATATTTATAAAAAACTTGTTTATTAATTATTAACGAGAGAAATTTTTATAAATACTATATGCTATAATTGACAAAGTTAAAAATTATAAATTTTATAGCTAATTTACTTTTAATTTAAAGTTAGTTATATGGAATAAAAACTATGAAAATACTATTAATAGGTGGATCTGGTACTATTGGTAAAGCAATTGTAAATGAGTTATCTGCTCGTCATGAAATTATCATTGCTGGAAGAACTAGTGGTGATGTTAAAGTTGATATAACAGATAAAGAATCAATTAAAAAGATGTATCAAACAGTAGGTAATATTGATGCTGTAATTATATCATCTGGAAAAGTTCATTTTGGTAGATTAGAAGAAATGACAGATGATTTATATCAAACTGGTTTACAAAATAAACTAATGGGGCAAGTGAATGTAGTTTTGGAAGGTATAAAATATCTTAATAATAAAGGTTCGTTTACGCTTACAAGTGGTATTTTAAATCGTGAACCTATTGAGCTTGGTAGTAGTGCAGCTATGGTAAATGGCGCTCTAGATGGATTTGTTAAGCATGCGGCAATTGAGTTACCAAAAGAATTAAGAATAAATATAATTAGCCCTACAGTTATTACCGAAGCTTTGGGTAGCTATGCGCCATTTTTTAGAGGGTTTAAACCTGTTTTAGCTGCTGATGCGGCAATGGCTTATAGTAAAAGCGTAGAAGGTTTACAAACCGGTCAGATTTTTATAGTTGGTTAAATTTGTACAAATATAATTAGGAACACATCATGATAAATAATGAAATATTCACATCTCCTGAAAAATGTATTGAAGAGTGTGATAAACAAATTAGTTTTGCTAGTAATATGATAGTTTATTTAGAACAATATAAAGTTCAGCTAGAAACTATGAAGACAATGGCAAATTCAGCAAAAATGCTAAAAGATGTAAATCCATTTACTATGATGAATAAATTTATGGATGTAATGAGCAGCTCTACAGATATGATTAATAAATCTATGCAGAAAACAAAATCTGATGATATAGAAAAGCCTGAAACAAAAAAAGATGCGTAAATTTTATTCCTTACTAACTTATGTTATAGCACCATTAATACCGTTATATCTAAAAAAACGCGGCAAGAAAAACTCAGCATATTTAGAAAATTGGCATGAAAGATTTGGGTGTAAATTACATAATCCAAGTACTAAGCCAATCATTTGGTTACATTCGGTATCAGTTGGTGAAACTCGAGCTATGCAAAAACTAGTTGAACTAATTGAAACGAATTTACCCAATTATCAAACTTTGATTACTAATATGACGCCAACAGGGCGTGATACAGCCAAATCACTCTATCCTCAGGCGATTGTTCACTATGTACCTTATGATATTAGTTTTTGTGTAAAGAGTTTTTATAAAACTTTTAAGCCTAAAATTGGTATTATAATGGAAACTGAAATTTGGCCTAATCTAATTCATTTTGCTGCTGATTATAGAGTTCCTTTATATCTTGCTAATGCTAGGTTATCTGATAGATCTTATAGAGGATATAATCGCTTTAAATGGGCTTTAATGCCTATTATAAATAAATTCTCTGGTATATTGTGTCAGGATGAAAATACTGCTAATAATTTCAAAAAATTATCTTATCTGGGTGATTTAAGTATTATAGGTAATACCAAATTTGATCTAGTTGTAAATAATGATACAGTTCAGCTTGTTGAATTATTTAAAAAATTGTTTGGGAGTAGACGAGTAATTACTTTTGCTTCGACTCGTGATGGTGAAGAAGAGCTAATCTTAAACAATATAGATTTAGATTTAGATGTTTGTTATTTAATTATTCCACGCCACCCAGAGAGGTTTTCTGTTTTAGAAAACTTATTAAAATCTAAAAATATATCTTATCAAAAACGCTCAAGCAATCAACAAATAGAAAATACCACTAAAGTAGTTATTGGGGACAGTATGGGTGAAATGCTTGCATACTACGCTATTAGCTATCTTACTGTAATAGGGGGGAGTTTTACTGATTGTGGAGGGCAGAACCCTATTGAAGCAATTTTTATGAATATACCTGTTATATTTGGACAATCTATGTTTAATTTTGCTGATGTAGCTAAAAATAGTACACAAATAGGGTGTGCTAGACAAATAAAAATTAGTGAATTAAAGCAATGTGTTAATGATTTAGCTTGCAATGTAGAAGAGTATAATAAATTAAAAAGTAACTGTAATGAATTTATTAGTAAATATCAGGGTTCCTCTGAAAAAGTTTTCTCTGTAATTAAACAAAAATTGCTGTAATAACGTAGATAGCATATGTATTTGAGATTTAAAAAATTGCTATATATTAACTACGTTTCATGTGAAACATTACTAATGATATTAAACTAACCGTATAAATTTTCCCATGCCAGTTTCATTTTTATATATTTTATAAATTATAAAATAGCGCTAAATTTCATAATTATAAGGGTTTTTTATATCCCATTTTACTATTACGATTTATTATTTTTGCGGGTATTCCCGCAATAACTGTATATTCCTCAGTAAATTTTTTATTTACAATTGCGCCTGCGCCAACGATAGTGTTATTAGGTAACGAAGTACCTCGAATAATCTGACATCCGCAACTAATCCAACAGTGATCTCCGATAGTAATTGGCGCGTTTGGTTTATTTAAAAGATCATTTGTATGTAAATCTATAATGCTATGGCCGTCACAAGGTCTAATATAAATAGGGCCATATGAAAATAAACAATCTTGACCAATATAGAGCTCTGTTTTGCCTTCAAGATAAATTGCAACATCAACCATTACGGTATTTTTCTGAATTTTACAAATTTGTCCATCACCATAAGAACAACGAAGCATTAATTTCATATATGGAGATGAAGCAATTTCTACATGAGTATTATCATTCAAGATTTTTATAGTTGTTCCATCAAGGAAGTTGATTGGCAATTCTATTACTAAGTAGTTATTATTGCCTTTTATTTCTAGATTTAGATTTGGTATTTCAGAGTTTAGCAAAGATTTTTCACCAGACTCTGAAATAATTATAATTTTATTATTTTTACCAGAAATATTAATCACGTTATAACCTAACAAGCAATTACATTTACAGCTAATCCAGCTAAAGCTGTTTCTTTGTAGCGGTTACTCATATCGCGACCTGTTTGCATCATGGTTGTAATTACATCATCCAAACTAACTTTACCAGCTTCGTTTTCAAGTAGTGATAATTTAGCTATATCAATTGCTTTACTTGCGGCAACGCCGTTTCTTTCTATGCATGGTATTTGTACTAATCCTCCAATCGGATCACATGTCATACCTAGACAATGTTCCATTGCAATCTCAGCAGATTTTTCAATTTGTAATGTAGTTCCACCAAGTACAGCTGTTAACGCTCCAGCTGCCATAGAGCAAGCAACGCCAATTTCTCCTTGGCATCCAACTTCAGCTGCGGATATTGAAGCATTATACTTATATAATACGCCAATTGCACCTGCAGTTATTATAAATTCAACAATTTGGTCTTTAGATACATTAGGGTAAAAATTTAAGTAATATTCTAATACGCCTGGGATTGTTCCTGCCGAACCATTAGTTGGTGCAGTTACTACTCGGCTAAAAGAAGCATTTTCTTCGTTAACTGCAATTGCATAGGTCATTGCCAATAAGCGTTGATCTTGTTCAGAAACGTCTTTTAAATTATCTTTTATTAACTGACGATATAAATTTGGTGCACGACGCTTTACATTTAATCCACCAGGAAGAAACCCATCATGCTTTAGACCTCTATCAGTTGAACTGCGCATTACTTCTGCTATCTCTAATGCTTCATCGTATGCAGAGTTGTTCCCACGAGCAACCAATTCATTAGCTAATACTAACTCGTAAATACGTAAATTATGTTTATTGCATAAATTAAATAATTCATGAGCTGTTTGGAACGGGTACGGAATTATAGCTTCATTTTTTTTAGATTCATTTAATGGATTATGAAATTGTGCTTTATCTAAGATAAATCCACCACCTACTGAGAAAAATTCTTCGCTATAAATAATTTGTTGTTCTTTATCAAATGCAGTAAATCTCATTCCATTTGCGTGTTCTGGTAAAAATTCATCTTTTATAATTAATAAATCTTTGTCATAATCAAAATCAATAATCTGTTTCTTTGCTAGATTAATTTTTTTACTTATTTTTATTTCATCTGCTCGAGATGAAATAGTATCAGGGTCTATTGTTTTAGGATGTTCACCTGATAATCCATTTAATACAGCCAAAAATGTGCCATGACCTTCACCTGTTAATGCTAATGAACCATATAGCTTTATTTCTATTCTTATAACATTTGTTAATAGATTATTGGTTACTAATCTATTAACAAAGATTAATCCTGCTTTCATTGGACCAACGGTGTGAGAGCTAGAAGGTCCTATACCTATAGAAAACATATTTAATGGGCTTATCATTACGTATCTCCTGATTTATATATAGCTAACTCACTTTCAAATGATCTCATTTGATTTGAGGTTAGCTATATTTATGCTATTTTATAATTAACCCGATTATGCCATAATTCATTATATATAGCTATATGCATAGTGTTAAGGATTTATTCTAAGAAGTATGGTAGATAAATTAACTAAAATATGGCATAATTACAAGCGTATAAGAAAATATTTTATGAGGGTCAAGGAAATGAATAAAAATTTATTAAAATTAACAGCAGTTATTGCACTAAGTTCTAGTATGTTTGGTTGTGCGGCGGCTGTAGTTGGTGGCGTGGCAGCTGGTGCAACAACTGGAGTTGCAGTTGCTGAAGATCCTCGTAGCTCATCTGGTGTTTTTGATGATCAAGGCTTACGTAGTAAGGTATCTGATGCAGTAACGGCTACAGTGCCAGGCAATATAGAAGTTACAAGTTATAATGCAAGAATTCTGTTATCTGGACAAGTTTCTAATGCAGAAGGAAAAAGTAAAGCTGAAGCTATGGCAAAACAAGTACCAGGTGTGAAATCAGTTTATAATTATTTAGAAGTAGGTAAAAATCAATCAGCTACGCAAAGTAGTAAAGATGCGTATATCACTTCTGCAGTTAAATCAAAATTATTATTTACTAAAAATGTAGATAGTAATGATGTAAAAGTAGTAACAACAAATGGTGTGGTATATTTACTTGGAATGGTTGATGAATACCAAGCAAATAAAATGACAGAAGCGGCTCGCCAAGTTAGTGATGTTAAACGTGTAGTTCCGTTATTTCAATAGTAAAAATTTGGAGAGTTAGATGCGAAGTGTAGTTAAATATTTGCCAGTTATTGGTCTTAGTTTATTATTTGCTGGTTGTTCAGTTTTTACTCCGAGCAGACCTGCTGATACTAATGTTAGTCCTAGTGACTTCAATATCCAAAGCAATTTATCAGCTAAATTAGGTAATAGCGATAATTTCCCAGATTCTAATATATATGCTTTGGTTTATAATGGTAGAGTATTGCTAACAGGTCAGGTATTAAATGAAGATTTACGTAAGTATATGTTAAATGTGGCTAGAGGTTATCCTGGAGTTACAAAAATTTATGACTATACCGAAACAAGACTTCCGGTCTCTTTTTCAATCAAGAGCTCTGATGCTGGGTTGACTACCGCAGTTAAATCAAAATTATTTGCAGCTAAAGATATGCCTAGTGGAAATATAAAAGTTGAAACTACAAATAGCGTAGTGTACTTATTAGGTGATGTAACTGTAGCTCAAGGTGAGTCAGCGGCTAATATGACATCTATAATTGGTGGAGTACAAAAAGTAGTTACTTTGTTTGATTATACTAATTAAATGATGGTTAATACTAAGCAAAAAGGTGCAGCTGGTGAGTCAGCTGCATCTTTTTTTCTCCAAAAAAATGGATTACGATTAATTGTGTCTAATTTTTATTCACGGTTTGGTGAAATTGATTTAATTATGCATGATGGTGATAGTTATATATTTGTCGAAGTAAAAAACCGTAAAGCAGGAATTGGTTCTGGACTTGAGAGTATTACACGTGCTAAACAAATGAAATTAGTTAAAACCGCACAGTTTTTTATGATGAAATTAGGACGAGATGTTAATTGTCGTTTTGATGCGGTAATACTAGATGATGAGGGTAATGTTGAGTGGCTTAAGAATATAATCATACTTTAGCTCTTTGTTTTTAGGCTTTATACGTTGTCAAATTTCAAAAAAATATTTCCTCATGTACCATTTGTACATTTCGTCATATTTTTTTGAACTCTTCCTAGTCTAAAACCCAAATACTTCGAGCTATGTGTGCATATTATGTTTATGGTTTTTAAAAAAACATTAAAGATTGTGTCTAGAGTTTTGTAACTAGAATAATGTTGGTATTAATATTGGAGTAAATTATGTTTAATTGGGCCAAATATTTAAAGAGATCAGATTTAATTCAAACAGGATTATTAATTGATGGGGTATGGATAAATAATCCAGATACATTTAGAGTAATTAATCCTGTAAATGATGAGTTATTAGCTAATATAGCAATAGCAACAAATGAAGATTTAGATAATTCAGTTAAAAGCAGTAAAGATGCTTTTCTTATTTGGTCTAAAAAATCTGCACTTGAAAGAAGTCGGTTGATTCGTAAATTATATGAGTTAATTATAGAAAATATTGATGATTTAGCCCTAATTTTAACTATCGAGCAAGGTAAGCCATTATCTGAGGCTAAAAACGAAGTTTTATACAGTGCATCCTTTTTTGAGTGGTTTAGTGAAGAGGCTAGACGTGCCTATGGTGATGTAATTCCTGCTAATAATATAAATCAAAGATCCTCTGTAATTAAGCAAGCAATAGGCGTATGCGCAGCGATAACACCGTGGAATTTTCCAAGTGCTATGCTTGGAAGAAAGTTAGCACCAGCATTAGCCGCAGGCTGTACTATGATAGCAAAGCCAGCAAGCATGACTCCGTTATCGGCAAATGCTTTGGGAGTTTTAGCTCTTGAAGCGGGCATACCTGCTGCTTGCTTCAATATTATTCATGGTCATAGCGGTAAAATTGGTGAGTTCTTATGCCATAATCAAGATATTCGTAAATTAACCTTTACTGGCTCAACTGAAGTTGGTGTATGGTTATACCAAAACTCAGCAAATACTATGAAAAAATTATCGCTTGAATTGGGTGGAAATGCTCCATTAATTGTTTTTGATGATGCCAATTTAGATCTAGCTATAGACGGAATCATAGCCAGCAAATTTAGAAACAGTGGACAGACTTGTGTATGCGCTAATCGGATTTTGGTACATAAAAAAATAAAGAATATTCTAATAGATAAATTATTAGATAAGGTTAGTCAGTTACAGCTAGGAGATGGGCGTGATTCTCATGTGAGTTTAGGCCCATTGATTAATGATGATGCAGTGATGCATGTAAATAGTTTAGTAGCCGATGCGATTGATCATGGTGCAAATTTAATTTGTGGCGGTAAGGTTGCAGCTAATATTGGTAAAAGATTCTTTGAACCTACAATTATTGATTGCCCAAACACTAAAAATCGTTTATTTAAAGAAGAAATATTTGCTCCAGTTTTGCCTATATATACTTTTACTACAGATGAAGAGGCTGTAGCTATGGCAAATAATACAGAGTATGGTTTAGCAAGTTATATTTTTACACAGAGTAATGCACGCATCTATAGAGTTAGTGAAGATTTAGAGTTTGGTATGGTAGGGGTTAATACTGGTAGCATTTCTGCTGAAAATGTTCCTTTTGGTGGAATTAAAATGTCTGGTCTGGGACGTGAAGGTGGTAAAACAGGTATAAATGAGTATTTAGTTGAAAAATACATTTGTACTCAGATATAACTTTTAGGTTTATCTATATCAACCACTAAATTGACTTAAAAATAGAAATATTTTGTATATATTGCATGATTATCTTTAAGTCAATTTAGAGTATGGATGTGCTTTGGAAAAACTCTAAAGTATTTCTTAGTTATGAGTTGTCCAAATACCTCCTTTTTTAAGACCAACATATAAATTATTTTTAACTGATATTAAGGCTGTTACAGCGTGATTATAGGCTGTGTAACCACTTGGAACCTTATATTCACCGCTTGAGTTTAACATATATAAATTACCATATTCTGGAGATTCTTCAAAATGAGTACCAATATATATTGTGCCCTTGTATACGGTAATTACATCTGGAATTTCTCCAGTTAAGCTACCAGGAAGTTTGGTTATGCTTATTTTATTCCAGCTAGTATTAGACATATTAATTACTGATGAAGAATATATATAACCACTATTAGTTGCGCCATACATAATACCGTTATCAACTACTAATGTCCTAAAGAAATCATTAGACTCTTCAAGTTGAGCCTGAATTGGTGAAATTACAGCATCATCTTTTATGCGAGCAATTGTAGATGTTGCTCCTGCTCCTGATTTCATTATTGGCGTATATACAGTGTCGTTTGCCACAACCATATCACCTACAGGACCACCAACAGAAAATGACTCTGTTTTTGTTGTTGGATCAGATGTTATATTATATTTAAGAACGTAACCATCTGGATTAATAGCCTCAAAATCTGTAGCTGACGCATATATTGTATTACCAATATTTACTATGCTAGTAATACTAAACCATGGTTTTGGTGGAGAGTCAGATACATATGGTGTAATATTCACACAATTATTTGTCATATCATTAGTACATTTCCATAATCTTCCTGCCCATGTGCCAATATAGAGTGCTTCGGTCGCAGATTTACTAAAGATTGCGCTTGGAGAACTGCAAGAAATCTGACCATTTACACAATAAGATGCAAAGATATCTGGACCATAAGCTTTTTCAATAAATTTATTGCTCACTGCATCTGGATTATATGCCCATGTTTGCCCTGTGTCTCTTAAAGCACTTATTCTAGCAGTACCAAAATATAGTTGATTATCTATATTAGCAAATGCTGAAACTGCAAATACAGACTCACTAAGATTACCAGTAGTAAATCCATAGTTTGCCGCGTCAGCCATAATATTAGTAGACCATGCATTCATAGTAACTGCTCCAGTTAAATCTACTATTGCATTAATTTGACTATCTGCTGTTACAGTAAGCGTACCTGTATAAAGTGCCGAAGTTGTTGGAGCAAATTTTATAACAATATTACAAGATGTAAACGGATTTAGGCTTACTCCACAACTAGAGCCAACTGATTCAATGGCATATCCTGCTCCAACAAGATTCTGTTGAAGGTTTGTTAATGGACTACTACCATTATTTTCAATCGTAATAGTATTAGAGGTAGAATCATTTATATTTATATTGCCGTAATCAATATTTAATGGGTTTACGAACATAGATTGCCCAGATAATGTCATATTAAGGGTCGATAATGATGTGCCACTTTTACCTGTTACGGTAAAAGAACTAGTCGGTGGTATCTGTGCTTTATTTGGGTTATTTAATGTAATTATATATACGTTGTCAGGCATAGGTGTAACATTATATGTAACTAAGTTTGGCAAACCACTAATAGTTATTTCATTTATAGTGGCATTGCCAGAGTTTTTTATATAAAATTCAGCTGGATTATCACCTATTAATGTCACGCCAGACACTGGACTAGTAATAATAGTAGACGGAATATTTGAAAATTCTTCTACAATTGAACTGTTAACAGAAATATTTTGTGTTTTATTGTTTGTGGTATTTACTACTTGCATTGCAAACGTTACATTATTATCAAGAGTATCCTTTAATATTTTTTTTATTGAATTAGTTGTAGCCGTTGCATAAATTGAGCAGCTTGTACCTGTGTTAATTTTATTACCACCATCACCATCGCAATTTACTGTAAATTTCCAAGATAAATTAGATGCTCCATTTTGAATTATACTTTTAGGGTCTATGCTAAAAGATTCTGTGCTACTGCTATTAAATGCAGTCATCATAATATTTACATTTCCGTCATTGTTTATAATTTTGCTAGGAGAAGAAATAATTACTGTGCCGTTATTAGATTGTACTTGTTGAATTAATGTTGCAAGAGGTGTTGATATATGATTCCCACCAATAAAATCTATATTCAATTTGGCTTGTAAGTTACTATCTTGTTTAACTTTGGCACCATCAACGGTTACAGGAATATAACATGTAGGATTAGTAGGTGTTAATGTTGTATTAACACAAGATTTTGATGAACTAAAGATTAAGTTATCATTACCATTTAAGTCTGTAATATATATAGATTCAATTGTAGCTGCTGTATCTGATGTTAAAGTTATAGGTATATAGTAAGTAGATTTTGTATTTGTTATTAATGTACCGCTTTGTGCTACACTAATAGTTCCTGTTTCTGTAGGCGGATTACTATTTTTAGAAGAGCCACTACAGCCTGTCATAATGATAAGTATAAATAAGGTTAAAAATTCTTTACTAAATTTTATGGTATTAATCATCTGAGTTATTTTCCCTATTACAATATATAGACATGCTAAGTTTTTTAATATTTATTTAATTTATAAGTAGTACAAGTATGGAAGTTTATATTTTATATTTAGATTAATGCATTGATGTTTTAGAAAAAACATTAATTATCACGACTCCCAACACAATGAAAGAAATACCAATTATGGCAGGTAGATCTACTGCTTGTTTATAGTAGAAATATCCTATCATAGTAATTAATACAATACCAAACCCAGACCAAATCGCATAAGCAATGCCAAGAGGAATGCTCTTTAAAGTTAAAGAAAGAAAGTAAAATGCCACAAGATAGCCACATATGCATAGTATACTTGGAGCTATTTTAGTAAAGCCCTCTGCGGCTTTTAATGCAGAAGTTCCTACTAATTCTCCAATAATAGCGATAAATAAGTATATCCAATTCATTTTCATTTTTTACCTCGATTTGAAAATTATACTTTAATTATACTATTTTATAATATTTCTAATTTTAGAATTTTATGATTGTGATAAAGTTATTTAGTAGCAACCAATACAAAAACTGGATATTGATGGTTTAAATATTTGCGATCAACATGGGTTAACATTTCAATAGTTACATTTAAAAATCTAGATTATTTAGCTAGATTACACCCATTATAAGATAAGCTGCGAAACTAAATTAAATAAAAAAGAGTTAGATGTAATTGTTTCAAATCGGGTTTGAACACAGAAGGTTTATTGGAAAATATGTGAACACAAGCTCCAATATTGAAATCACTTGAGTTGTATGTGTTCACATGACTAATCACATAAATTTCTAATTTGATTTTAGTTTTAGGGGAGTCGAGAGTATTTAAACACAAGCTTTATTATTCGTAAAAAGTATTTCAATTTTCATAAAACCTCTAAAATAAATCTAACAAATCCACTTATCTACAAGAGTATTTTGACTATCAAACACACCTGTTTTCAATAATACATCAGGAATTCCATGGTAACAAATTACTAATGCTTTATCCATTAATTGGCTTTTATTATTTACATTTAACGTTTTTTTTATATTTCCAAGGTGCTTGTTAACGGTATTTGTAGTAACTTTAAACCCCAAAGATGTAAGCACTTCACTGATTTTCTGGCTCCAATAGTTTCTTATATAAAAATAAAGTATGAAATACTGCTTTTGTGTAAGCAATTTCTTCTCATTGATTAATATTTGCGGTAACTTGACAACTCTAAAAATATTCTCCATTATTTTGGGAATTGAAGGCATAATGTAAGGGCGAATAGAAACAATAAATCCAATGACCTTACCTAAATTGATAATTGACGATTTATTAATAATAAAAATCTTTTTCTGCTCTCCTGCTTCAATGACTAATAAAAATCTATTTGAGTTTGAATGAAGAATAGGAGAAATCGCATTTAATAAACTATTCTCTTGTAAACTTACTTGTAGCTGATTAAAATAAAATGAAGTCGAAACTATCTGCCATGAAGAATCAAAAATAGCAAAAGCTTCATCAATCTGCAAATAAAACATTCTACTAAGGTTTAAATAATGATTTAAGTTACTTTCTGGTTCTGCTAATTTATCAGGAAGTAATATATTTTCTTTTACTTGTGAAGCAATGTTAATAAACTCCGGCTCATTATTTAATACAGAAAAATCAGTTATTATATTTAACTTAAATAAATAATCATCAATCAAATAACACCCTTCTTTTAACAAACCTATCGGAATCTCTGAATAATAGCCGCTATTTAAGGATTTAGTTATAAGCTCTTCCCGACTATTTACATTAAAAATTGATTTCAAATTAGATATATGCTCATTTACTCGATTTGGTGAAATTGGATAGCCAAAAGCGCTCATCCATATGGATATTTCTGTATAGGAGTGATTACGAATAAGAAAGAAAAGAATTAATAATTGTTTAGCGGTAAGTTTATAATCTGAAGACAATGGTTGGGCATATAAATTTACGTCAAAACTTAGAAAAGTAAGATCTGGAATGCGAGGAAATCCATATGGCCTCATATAAGTATAGATAATAATATTATTATCTATAAGAATTGGATATTTATGAACAATATAAAGTTTAGAATAAATCTCACCATTAATAACCTGCAAAAATACATGATGAGAGTGTGATTTGATAACAAGCTCGTCACCTTCAAAGAGATTTTTTTCATATTTAGAAAAAAAATCTACTTTTTTATTATTTATTTGTTTATATTTCCTTCCTATTATAGAGCGTAGCTCATTGTCAACATTAAATTCAGCTAAGAAGCCATTACTTACCCTTAACATAGTTGAGTTTTTATCTACAATATAAGCAATTAAACTCTGCGTATTTGTAATAAAGTCAAAGCTTTTTATATAATCGTCAAAATTTATCAAGCTAACATTCTCCTTCTCAGGTCTAAAAAACAATATAGCAACAAATATAATCTTCCCAACTTTTGGTAGACAGGTTATAAAAAAGCCATTTTTTCATAAGGCCTCCGATACTCAATTGGCGTTATTTTATTTAATCCAATCTGAATTCTATCCTTATTATAATAATCAATATAATCTTTAACTATTATTATAAATGTGCTTATGTCCTAAAACGCGAATATTAACTTTCATAAAGTAATCTTTGCTAAAATTCTCAAGAACAATTTTCTTATAAAATAAACACAAACCATTCCCCTATATTTGTGAAATAAAATTAACATTAGCGTTTTATGTAGAAATAGTTGCCATGGGCAAGTCTAGGCAACTATCTCTAAATCTGAATATAAGAACTATTCCGGAGTTACTATCTGCCACAAATCATTTAGTACTCCAGGAGTAGTACTCTCTGCATATCCATTTCCACCAAATATCCAAGAATCACCGCCACCTGCACCTTTAAAAATAACGCTTCCTGATCTAGCTCCAATAATATTACTCGATGATGCTTTACCTTTAACACCATATACACCTGGTTGATTGGTAACATCATCACCATCCATCCAAACCCACTCATAAGAATTTAGATCAAACTGCCAGATATCATTTAAAAATCCACCAGACCGTGCCCCTGACTCTATAGCCATACCATAACCGCCAAGCATCAAGAGGTTGTTATTTTTATCAACCCAACTCACAGCTACATACCTTGCACCTGGTTGATTTGAAGTACTTGAAATACCTTTTGAGCCATAGTTTCCTGTTGGCGGAGCATTATAACTAGTGGTACTTTCACCAGAAACCCATGTCCATTGATTATTCTCTAAATTATATTGCCATAAATCATTTAAAAACCCATTATCATTATTTTCGCCAAGCCCTTGCCCTCCAAACAGCCAAATATTTCCATTTTGCTCATACCAAGCAACAGCGCCATTTCTAGCACCTGGTTGATTTGCAGGATTTGAAGAGCGTTTAGTTCCATATACACCAGGAGTATTACGCGAAACAGTTCCAGCTATCCAAACCCATTCCCCTGTATTAATATTATAGTTCCATAAATCATTTAGTTGACCACTGTTGTTTGCATCCCCTGGTCTACCTGTGCCACCAAACATCCATACTTTACTCTCCGTTTGTATGCTAACTGCCATTCTCCGAGCACTAGGGTAATTGTTTGCACTTACAGCCCCTTTCAAGCCAGGAACTCCAGCTTGATCTTTAATTTTAGCTCCAGCAACCCATGTCCATTGATTGGTATTTATGTTATATTTCCATAAATCATTTAAATATCCATTATATGGCTCATTCTCCGAGTATCCATCGCCGCCAAATAGCCATAAATTACCACTTTCATCACTCCAAGTAACTGCGGCTATTCGACTTCCTGGTTGATTTCCAGATGCCGCTACTCCTTTGGTTCCATAAATTCCTTTTTGATTTAATATACTTTCTCCTGACATCCAAGCCCATAAATGGCTATCTTTATCATATTTCCATAGGTCATTATATTGATTGTCAACCGTTACTTCGCCACCAAATAGCCAAAAATTCCCATCTTTATCTACCCAGCTATTAGCACGATTACGCGGAGGTGGAAGATTATCAATACTTTCAATGCCTTTTACACCATAATTTCCATTACTATTGGGTAATTTAGATCCAGACATCCAGATAAAATTACCCGTATCATTGTTTACTTTAATAGGATTTTGTACTGAAGTATATCCATTAGCTAATGCTTTAATATTTGTATTACCAACTGATATACCAACAACCTTAATCGTGCATAAATTATTCGCTGTAGTTAAATTACAAGTGCTATCTTTGATTTCTGCCACAGAGGGATTCTCACTTGTAATAGCAATATTTACAGGAGTAGTAATATCAGAGCTACCGCTTAATGTAATAGTAGCATCAGTACTTTCACCTATTAATATATTTGATTTCGCCAAAGATATTGCTAAATTCCCCGCGACAGGACTTGGTGTAGAAGTTACTAAAAACTGTAAAATTCCTGGTAATTGTGTTCCTGTCCCTTTCACTTCATTTGCCCTTAATGATAAAAGGCTCTGTTGTTGATAAAATAAAGTAACGTTGTAAGAAGCTTGTGGGCTATTATTGGGGTTAAAGTTGATCTGGCAACTTGAGACACCATCTCCTCCAGAAGTTAGTAGGCATGACGTTGGTGTAGTCGTTATCTCTGGACCTGAAGGCGACACAGCTGTACTTATTTCAAAAGTATAACCAGGAGTTCCACCATTAATGTATATTGAACCAGATGTTGATGAGCCATTTGCGGCGCTAAAGGTCCCTTGGCTGACATAAACAACTGAACCATTAGGTAATGTTCCAACTGTTACAGGTGAATTATTTTGATTAGAACCACCTGCGTTACTACATGATAACAAAAAAATACTTAAAGTATAAATGAAAAACTTTTTCATGTTTTGATCTCTTTATTAAATAAAATACGTAGGCTTCACAAGAAACCTATGTTTAGTTAATTATAATCTCTTAATAATTTTTTTGGCCAAAGGCTATCCCTGAAGGAGCATTTAATCCCTCATAAGTAGTTTGGTCTGGAAGACATGAAGCAGAATTAATACCATTATCTCCCAATTGACACATAGCATATGTATTATTTCCGGCACTAGTCATATATATATAGCCATTATTTATAGCTGAGCCTATCGGATTAGCTCCAAATCCAGTTATCGTATAACAAGTTTCTGGTTTTATGCCTGTTTCGCCTACTTCGCATTGAGTATATCCACTATTGTTTGTTGAGCCACCTGTTAAATTAGAATTAATAAAATATACATGCCCACCACCAACGCTAATTCCAGCTGGATTATGTAGCATACCAGCTCCTGTAGGGATAATCTCATTACAGCTACTAGTATCAACATTTCCTGACAAGCTAATAGGGCATTGGACATAAGAATTTCTTAATATAGAAGTAATATATAAATATTTATTATCGGAAGCAATTCCAGCAGGAGAGCCCAAATCAATTGACAAAGAAGTACACGAGTCAAGTAATCCACTGGAAGAATTAATACTGCATTGAAGCACTTCATTTGTACTTACATTTGTAACGTAAGCCGAGCCGCCATGAAAAGTAATTCCCCATGGTTGACCAAGTGATGAAGACATAGATGGATTAATACACGTGTCAGACTCTATGCCAACTGATTCATTCATTTTACATAAAGTATAACTATTACTGTCTCTGTTTAAAATATAAGCAAAATTATTATATAGCGCGATTCCAGATGGTCCATTAAATAAAGAATGATTTACTATATTCTTGCAAGAACCATCTTTAATTGCACCTGTTGTACTACGAACAATACACTGAGAATATCCACTTTCAGCACTATTATTAATATATACAAATTGAGGGCTTTTCCCCTTAATTATAAAATCCAGCAATCCTGGTAAATTGGTTCCTACTGCATTAACAGAGCGGATCTGGTTTTTTGCACTTCTTAAACTAGCATCTATATAACTAAGTGTAACTGCATAGGTGCCAAGTAAGCTATCATTGGGATTAAAGATAACTTGACAACTTGAAGCCTCACCTGCTATAAGCTTACATTTACTAGGATTCATTTGAACACTAGGACCAGATGGACTAGTATTGGATACACC
This sequence comes from Burkholderiales bacterium, assembly GCA_028693355.1. GTDB lineage: Bacteria > Pseudomonadota > Gammaproteobacteria > Burkholderiales > UBA11063 > Aquella. The sequence continues at coordinate 20,743 of JAQUVM010000001.1, read as the reverse complement.
TACGAAATAGGACTCACCAGCATTACCTCCGCTTATCCAAATTTGTGCATTGATACTTTCAGTGTTACTAACATTAAATATTTGCTGATTAGCATATATCGAAGAACCGTTTGGTAAATGTCCTACAAGATATCTGCTTGGACTTGGCGATGGTTCGCCGCTTCCTGCGGAACAAGCAACTACTGCACCACCAATAAAAAGACATATTAATACCAATTTTAAATTAAAAACATTTTTCATTATTTGCCCCATAAAATAATATTTGTCATGTTATACCAGTGCCAATTATCCCATGTGTTTTGTCAGAGTACCTTTGAGTTAAATAACGAAAGAATATTAGTAGAAAACAATAATTCTTTATAAGTCCATCGTTTATTACAATGCACTACAATATGTTATATGGCAAGGATTTAATAGCGACGATATGGTTACCCCCTCAAATTTTTGGTAGTGCGTTTTTACTACTAAAGCACTTTTAAAAATAGTGTTATGTAATATAGTTAACCTATTATCAAATGGAATATAGAATAACTTTTATATGTGCATAGCTCAATAATTTATATGGAATAAATATGAATCATTTTAAATTAAGTTGACTATATAAATTATTAAATGGAAAGTGGTTATTTTTAATATTACGCTATTTAGCAAGAGGACTGTGCGATTTGAAGAGTTAGAAAGAATCCTTTGTCCTATTACAAGTAACACTAACTAAACAATTGCGAAGTATGAAAAATGAAATCCTAATTATTCAATTTTCATTAGGTATTTTAGACTTTTCTAATAAGCTAATTTAAACGTAATAGGCTTTAGGTTAAATATTCATCTTATATGCTTATATCATGCTGATATAATATATGGTTATTTAATATGAGGCTAATAAATTAGTTTTGGAAAAAATATGAGAATAAAAAAAATTATTTTGCAATTAAGCATGATTTTATTAGGAACTAGTATTATTGCTTGTTCAAATAAAGACAAAGCAGAAGATAAGAGTACATTACGAGTAGATGTTGGCACAGAAATACCAACCTTTGATCCAGTCTTGGCAGAAGATGGCTATACATATCGAGTAATCAATGATTTATTTGCAGGGTTGGTCGATTTTGATCAAGCAAATAGGCCAATTGCTGGTATGGCTAGTAGTTGGGATATTAGTTCAGATGGATTAATATATACTTTTCATTTACGTGATGGTTTGAAATTTTCTGATGGTAGTCAAATTAAAGCAAGTGATTTTGTATTTTCATGGAAGCGTTTAGTAAATCCTAAAACAGGTTCTTCATATGCATTTTTGCTTAAAGATGTAGCAGGAGCTGATGCCATTATTGATGGTAAAGCATCAATTGATACTTTAGGTATATCAGCTCCAGATGACAAAACATTTATAGTTAAATTATCTCATCCAACTAATGCCTTTCTAAATTATATTACTACTCCAGATGCTTTTGTAGTGTCGGAGTCAGCAGTCAAAAAATATGGTAGTGATTGGACTAAACCACAAAATATTGTAACATCAGGTGCGTATGTATTAAAAGAACACGTGGTAAATGGTTATATTTTAGTTGAGAAAAATCCTTTGTATTATCAAGAGAGTATTGTTAGTATTCCACAGGTGAAATATTTTCCATTTATAGATGCAAATGCTTCAATCTCAAATTATAAAACTGGTGCACTAGATACTACTTGGCAAAATGTACCAATTGATCAATACCAGACCTTAAAAAAACAGTATCCTAACGAGCTGCACACTTTTCCTTGGGAACGAGTTGAGTTCTTAAATCTAAATATGAAATTACCTAAATATGCAAATAATGCCAAATTGCGTCAAGCATTAGCAATGTCTATTGATCGTGATACATTATCAAGTGTTGTATTGGGTGCTGGTCAGACTCCATTATATGGTGTTGTAACTCCGACCATAGAAAATGGTAATTATAAAGATATTCGTTATAGTTGGGCTGATTTATCACAAGAGCAAAAAAATGCAAAGGCAAAAGAATTATATAAAGAAGCAGGCTTTAGCACTGATAAACCGTTAGAAATTACTCTAAAATATCAAACAAATGATCTTTATAAAAAAGTAATGATTGCTATTACCTCTATGTGGCAAAGTAATCTAGGCATAAAAGTAACATTAGTAAATGAAGAACGTAAAATGTTGAGTCAAGATTGGAAAAATGCTAATTATGATATATCTCAAGGAACTTGGGGTGCTGATTATAATTCAGTGACAACATATATTCCAATGTTTATTTGTAATAATGGTAATAATCGTTCACATTATTGTAATCCAAAATATGATGCCTTAGTTGCAAAAGCTGAAGCTACATCTGATTTTGCTCAACAAACAGCATTGTATAAGGAAGCGCTAAATATAGTGATGAATGATATGCCAATTATTCCATTATATGAGCCAACGCATCAGCGTTTAGTTGCACCACGTGTACAAGGTTATGATATTGATACTAATTATTTAGATAATGTACAAAGTAAATGGTTTACATTAAGTAAGTAATTTTATTATTAACTAAAATAGGTAGTAATATTTGACTACCTATTTTTTTATGTTGCATGGTATCATAAAATAATACAATGAACCTCAAATTTAATTTATGATATAGTCTGAATCCAAATTTATTAACTGATTGTTTTATTGATATATTATGTCTAATTATTTTCAAATTTTTATTACCTTACTAAGCTTGTTAAATCCTATTTTGGCGATTGGCCAATTTATTGATATGACTAAAGGAATGAGTAAGGAAGCTAAGATAGATATTTCTGTAGTTTGCGGACTTGCAGTAATTGGTATTTTAGGCGTATTGCTCTTTGTTGGACAGTATCTTATGATGGGTTTAGGTATCCATCCATACTCATTACGTTTAGGTGGCGGGATTATTGTTTTAATATTAGGTATAAAGATAATTTTAGGAGATAGTAAATCAAGTGATAGGGCTACTCCAAATAATGCCGAAATTAATACTGATAAAATTAGGGTAATGGGGGTTAGTCCTTTAGCATTACCAATGGTTATTGGGCCTGCAAGTATGGTGTTAGTGATGATTTATGGTCAGGATGCAACAGGATTTATAGATAAGCTAGCTATTTTGGCTATCATTGCTATTTTGGCTGTGATTATTTCTGTAACTTTTGTATTATCTGATAAAGTTTCAGCCGTTATTGGAGAGGTTGGGCTTACAATTATTACAAAAAGCATTGGTTTATTACTAACTGCGATTGCTTTTGAAATGATGATAGCTGGTATTAAAGATGTGATACCTTTATTGATACCACATTTTGTATCCTAATCTAATAATGTAATTTCATATGCGAAAAATCTGGATTGATATAATCCAGATTTTTTATTGTACTTGATTGATTGCATCTTTCATACGTTGTAAAGCCTCGATTAATACGGCACGCTGTGTGGCAAAATTTATTCGAACAAAACCATCGGCATCAAAATCAGAGCCATCGCCAAGCCCAACGCCATTTTCTTCAAACCACTTATGTATATTGTTGATATTGTGTTTACTGGCAAACTTACGGCAATCAAGCCATGCTAAATAAGTAGCTTCTTGACGAATCATCTCAATATCTTGCCATTGGCTAACATATTTAATTATTTCAGTTAAATTATTATTTAAATATGCTATTAATTCGTCATGCCAATCATCACATTTTGTTATTGCTGTATTTGTAGCACTTAAACCAAAGATATTTGGGCTAAAGAATAATCCAGTTGTAATTTTAGCTAATTTTGCACGAATTTCTGGATTTGCCGCAATCATATATGCACAATCTAGTCCAGCTAAATTAAATGTTTTTGATTGTGCCATCAAAGTTAATGTGCGCATTTTACTGTCATCATTTAAACTAGCAATTGGAATATGTTTTTTATTTTTATCTAATACTAATCCATAGTGTATTTCATCCGAGCAGATATATACATTATATTTTTTGGCTAGTGCTGCAATATTTTCTAATTCATCTTTATTCCAAACACGCCCTACAGGATTATGTGGATTACATAATAAAATAAGTTTTATCTTAAGCGCTGTATCAGATAAGAGTTCTTCAAGTTTAGTAAAATTCCATGAGTAATGTCCATCGACTATCTCAAGTGGTAATTTAACCAATTTACGACTAGCTAATTTTACGGAACTCATAAAAGGCGGGTAAATAGGCGTAGCTGTTAAAATTGCATCCCCTTCATTGGTTAATGCCCTACATGCTACGTTAATACCAGCTACCATGCCAGGTAGAAACATATAGTCTGCGTGGCTTGTTATCCAACTAAGTTTTCGGTCTACATATTTAACAAGATTTTGTACGACAACTTTATTAAAATCATTATAACCATAAATTTGATGATCAAGTATACTCTGTAAATCATTCACAATCTCAGGTGCTGCTTTGAAATCCATATCCGCAATCCATAAAGGAATGATATCTTTATTTGGATATTTACACCATTTGCGGCTATGGGCTATTTTACGCTCTACTATTTCATCAAAGTTCATTCTTTGTCTTTCAAACTTATATTTTGTTGTGTTCCAAAAAATATTCCTTATGTAGAATATCTACACGGCGTCACATTTTTTGTTCATGCGTCTCATCTAAGATTGAAATACTTCGAATGTTATTCTTTATCTTTCAATCGTGTGCTGTATCATATCTCATAAAATAAATATTAGTTAATCCTTTTTAGACTTTCATTAGCAATATGAACTAATATTTCTTTGTATTCATTATTTTCAAATATATCTAATTCAAACTCGGCTTTTTTTACATAAGACTCTGCCATTTTTTTACAATAATCCAAGGCTTTGCTATTTTTTACGGTTGCTACAACTTCTGCAATATTAGCATCTTTAGGGTTATCAATAGCATTTACTATTTTTTGTTTAATTTCTTCATTTGCATTAGTCAATAAATAAATCAAAGGTAGTGTAACCTTACCTTCAAGTAAATCATCGCCAACATTTTTACCCATAGTATCAGCATCACTATTATAGTCCAAAATATCATCAACTATTTGAAATGCAGTACCTAGATATATTGCATAATTTGCTAACGCATTTTCTTGTTTTTCGGTACTATTACTGACAATACTACTTACTCTTGCACCAGCCTCAAATAGTTTAGCTGTTTTACTTTCAATTACCTGAAAATACTCTTTTTCGCTTAAATCACTGCGTCCGATATTTAATAATTGAAGTACTTCGCCTTCTGAAATAATATTAGTGCTATCTGCCATGATTTGTAATACGCGTAATGCATTACTTTGTACCATCATTTGAAATGCACGAGTATAAATGAAGTCACCCACCAAAACACTTGCGGCATTACCAAAAACGGCATTTGCAGTAGCACGACCTCTACGAAGCCCAGACTCATCTACTACATCATCATGTAGTAGCGTGGCTGTATGAATATATTCAACCATTGCTGCCATTTTATATAATACTTCAGTATTATTATTTAAGAGCTTACCGTATAAAATAGTTAATAATGGACGTATTCGTTTGCCACCCGCAGAAATAATATATTCCCCAACGGTATTAATTAATGGAATCCTTGAGTCTAAGTCTTGTCTAATCACTTTATCAAGAGCTGCCATTTCTTCTTTTATTATTTGATTTATATCTTTCATGTGTCTTTTCACTAGTAATTAAGGTTAATTTCTTGAGTATGGAATTTAGCTAAGGTACTACGATGTCCAATCGATAATATAGCGCTGTTTGGCAATTCTTCAACCAGCAATGAATATAACTGTTCTTCCATTTCCTCATCCATAGCACTAGTAGCTTCATCTAGATAAATAATATCTGGTTTATTTAGCAATACTCTGGCAAAAGAAACCCTTTGTTGTTCACCTAACGATAAAATTTTATGCCACTCTAATTCTTGATCTAAATATTCTTGTAGATGAGATATCGAACATTTTTCCATTATATTGTTTATAGTAACATCATCAGGGATGACAGTTAATGGATATGAGATAGCCTCACGTAAAGTTACATTTGGAATATAGGTTTGTTGACCAACAAATAACTCTGTCTTATCAGATGCTTTATAAATTTGCCCTGTACTATATGGCCATAATCCAGATAATGCGCGAAATATTGTGGTTTTACCTGAACCTGATCGTCCTTTTATAAATAATCTGTCACCAGAATTAGCCGCAAAACTTAGATTATTTATTAATTGACGTCCATTATTTGGTAGATGAATACTTAAATTTTCGACTGATAAATAATTTTGCTTAATTTCTTGTTTTTCTAATTGAGGAAGTTCTGCTGCTTTTTCAGTGATAGATGTAAACCCTTGTAAACGATCCATAGTTGCACGAAGCCCAGCTAAAGATCCATATGCATCCATAAAAAATGATAATGCGCCTTGAACTCTACCGAATGCTGATGATATTTGCATAAGATCACCAAGCTTTATTATTTTAGCAAAGTAGCGAGGTGATGCAACTAATATTGGAAATATAATAGCTATTTGCCCATAGACTGAGCTAAATATATCAAGCTTAATTTGGCGATACATAATAGCCATAAAGTTTTCAATAACATTGCCAAATTTATTTTGTAAATTTTGTTTCTCTTGTTTTTCCCCATGGTAGAAAGCAATATTTTCACTATACTCACGAACACGCATCAAACCAAAACGAAAGGTTGCCTCAACTGCTTCTTGAATGAAATTTAATCTTATAATTGGTCTACCAATTTTAAAAGTAATATATGTACCAACAAAAGCATAGATAATAGCTACCCAAACCATATATCCATCGATTACAATGTGATGATTAAATAGGGTAAATGATAATGCACCAGATAGATTATATAAAATAAAGACAAATGAAAATAAAGTCACTACATTACTTATAAAGCCCAAGGTAAGGCTTAATACCGTATTAATGAACCCACCAATATCTTGGCTAATACGTTGGTCTGGATTATCTATATTACCGATGAACCTTGATTTATAATAAGCTTCTTTATAAAACCATTTATCCAGATAATAGGTATTTAACCATTTACGCCATCTAATATATAGAACTTTTTGACATAAGTATGAGCAAACCTGAAAAAACATTGAAGTGAAAGCATAGTATGTAAATGTAAGTAATAAACTAAAGAATCTTTCTTTATCATATTGCTGTATTGAGTCATAAAATGAATTATTCCATTTGTTTAGAAGGACGCTCATATAAACTGTAAGTAAATTTAAGATGATTACTACTGAAACTAAAGCAATAGCCCGCCATTTTTCATTGGATGCCCAATATGGTTTTGCTAAATTCCAACAATCTTTAAATGATTGTATCAGTGTTCTTTTTTGAATATCCATTAGTTAAAAATCCCCTATCTGATATTGCAATATACTAATTGTTGCAATTGCTGCTGTTTCTGCTCTTAATATACGGTTACCAAGTAATATAGAATGATAATCATTTTTATTCGCTAATTCTACTTCTTCAGTTGTTAACCCGCCTTCTGGGCCAATTATTAGCGTTGTATTTGACGTTATATCTTTATATTGATTAAGTTTTCCTGAATGATGTGGTGATAAAATAAACTTTGTGCCAGAAATATTTTCTTTAATTATATGTTTAAATTCTTGAGGAGTATTTAGCTTCATTAATTTTGCACGACCACACTGCTCACTGGCTGATATTATAATTCTATGCCAATGCTCTTGTTTACTGGAAAATTTTTCTTTATTAATTCTTTGTGTATTTTGAGTAATTAAAGGTGTAAACTCATCCACGCCCAATTCTACAGATTTTTGTAATACTAGGTCAAATTTGTCATTAGCAATCATAGCCATGAGTAAATGAATTTTTACCTGCGAACCTTGAATATCTATAGGTATTTTATTAATGATTTTACAAATAATTTGGCGTTTTTCTAGAACTAATAATTGTGCAGTATAATCACAACCATCATTATTAAATAATGTAATAGTGTCTGTAAGGCGTATTCTAAGGACATTAATGTGGCGAACTACCTCTATGGGTAGTTCTAGTTCTTGATTTACTTCTAAATCTAATTCAACAAAAAATCTTGCCACTTATGATCCCATTTTTTCTAATTCAGCATATACCCAGTCCTCTAGTTTTTTTGTGAATTTGATCGGATCTTCGTCATCTGGGTATATTGGTTTTCCAATAACTACATCTACCATTCCTGGGAAAATCCAGAATCCACCTTTTCTAAGATAGTAACCAGAATTGTGCGCAAATGGAACTATAGGTTTTTCTAAACTAAGTGCAAGCCTAGCTGCACCGACTTTAAATTCTTTACGTTGTTTAGGTCTTGAACGAGTTCCCTCAGGAAAGATGGTAATACCAAATCCAATATTTGTGCGCTCTTTACCTTTTTCTATAATTTGTGTCATAGAATCTTTACCCTTACTTCTGTCAATCGGTATTGCAGAAGCTGCTCTTACAGCCCAGCCAAATAAAGGCACATTAAGAACTTCTTTTTTCATAACCCAAACAAAAGCAGGTAGTATACATGGTAGAGCCATTGTTTCCCATGCTGATTGATGATTGCCCGCATAAATATTTGAGCCTTTTGGAATGTTTTCTAGGCCTTTAACACGATATTTTACGCCACCAACATGTTTTAATAAAAAAGTAAATACATGAGCACAAAGAGCAATTGCTTTAAAACGTGGCACTCTTGGTAATGGGGTTATAATTATTGCAAGTAATGGACAAAGAGGTAAAAATAAAATGGCTGAAAACCAAAATAGAATTGAGCGAAATATTGTTAAAAATGTTAATTTATTCTGCATTGTATAATCTTTCTTGTCTATCTTCTTCAATTACATATTCACTAGCGGCAAGTAAATCATCAAATATCATTGTACCTTCTGGAAGTGTTTCTTTAGCTAATGTTTTTTTACCATTACCAGTTTTTACTAATATAGGTATACCACCTGCTGCATATATTGCTTCTAAATCACGTAAACTATCACCAATCATTGCTACTTTTGACACTTTTTCTACGTGAAACCGTTCACAAATATCTAAAATCATGCCTGGTTTTGGTTTACGACATTCACATTTATCATCTGGGGTATGTGGACAAAAAATAATAGCATCAATTGCTCCGCCAGCTTGCTCTACGGATTGGTGCATTTTTTCATGCATTTCATTTAGTTCTTCCATGCTAAATAAACCACGCCCAAGTCCAGACTGATTTGTACAAACAATAACTTTGAAACCTGCTTGGCTTAAGTTTGCGATAGCATCAACACTACCTGGTATTATATGAAACTCATCAGTACTTTTAACATACTTATCACTATCTTGGTTGATAACACCGTCTCGATCTAAAATAATTATCTTCATTATATTTACTTATCTTTCAATTACTATAGTTGTCATACTTCAAAAACAATCACAATACATACACATTGAGTATTGTTATATTTTTATTATTGTAATTAAGCTAATTCTGATAGCTTACCATATATATTAAATTTTGCATATAAATCAGATAATAATTTTAAGCGATTTTTTCTAATAATTACATCATCATCCATAACCATAACATTAGCAAAAAACTCAGTTAAAGGTACAGATAATTTACTTAGCTGTTGCAAATATAAATCTAAACTACTATCGTTGTTAATAGATGCAGCTAAATTAAATAAAGTTGTTTCATATGAAATAAATAACTCTGGATTTATTGTAATATTGATATCAACTTCAGCTTCATTCTTTTTCAAGATATTTTCAATACGTTTGTTTGCTTCAAATAAACCATTATTATCTGTATCATTTGCCCAAGCGCTAAATTCTTTACAAATACTTTCCGCTTGAGATATTTCTAAACTATGATTAGCAAGAACTGCGCTTACTACTTTATTAGAGTAGCCAAGAGTTGCGGATAGATAGTTTGCTAGGCGTTGGACAATAAACTGTTCTAGCTCAGACACTGTATTTGCTGATAAATTTTTACCATCGAAAGAATTAAATGCATTTTCTAATAGTGTTTTAAGGTTTAGATGATTTTCTAATAGTATACGAACTATTCCTAATGCGCTACGTCGTAATGCATATGGATCTTTATCACCTGTAGGAATTAGACCAATACCCCAAATTCCTGTTAATGTTTCTAATTTGTCGGCTAAAGATACAACAGTAGCTAATGCTGAATCGGGTAGCTCATCGCCACTAAAGCGTGGGTAGTAATGTTTTTCTATTGCATTAGCAACTTCTTTAGTTTCTCCACTAGCAAGCGCATAGTAATTACCCATTATACCTTGCAGCTCTGGAAACTCCCCAACCATTTCGGTTACTAAATCAGCTTTTAATAGGTATGCTGCTTTTTTTGCTACTTCACTATCTACATTTAGTAATGGTGCTATGGTTGCAGCAATTTTTTGTAGGCGCTCAATACGTTCTAATTGATTACCTAATTTATTATGGTAAACTACATTTGCCAACCGTGGTACAAAATCAGATAGCTTTGTACGTTTATCAAAGTTATAGAAGAACTCAGCATCAGCTAACCGAGCTGATAAAACTTTTTGATTACCATTAATAATTACTTCAGGATCTTTTGAAATAAGATTAGATACAAAAAGAAATTTATTGCTTAATTTATTGTTATTATCAACTAATGCAAAATACTTCTGGTTTTTTGCCATTGATAAGATTAAGCACTCTTGTGGTACTTTTAGATATTTGCTATCAAAGCTGCCAACTAATATCTCAGGCCATTCCACCAATGCTACGACTTCTTCCAATAGCCCATCCATATGGCTAATTTTTAGACCTAATTCAGCTGCTTTATTATCTAATGTTTTAGAAATTATTTCTTTTCTGGCATTAAACTCTACAACTACCTTACCTAGATTATGAATTTCATCTAGATATGATTGGGCATTACTTATTTTAACCTCACCATGACTCATGAAACGATGTCCGATAGTAGAGCCTTGTGAGTTTAATCCTAGTGTATTACATGGAATAACTTTGTCATTTAGCATTACAATTAGATTATGTAATGGACGCACAAATTGGTAATCTGTATCACCCCAACGCATAGATTTTGCAATATGTACTTTTTTCAATGCTGTATTTATGGTATTTTCAATCACAGACTCTAGGGATTTGCCTTTTACTGTGCTTGTAAAATAAAAATATCCATCATCATTTTGTATAAGGTTTTGCCATTCTGTGCCACATGATTTTGCAAACCCCAATAATGCAGGTGTTGGGTTTCCATCTTTTAATCCAGTAGCAACTGCGGGACCTTTACGTGTAACTTCTTGATCTTTTTGTTCATGATTTATATTATTTATTACGCAGCCAAAGCGACGAGGTGTAATAAATGGAGTAACTTTGCTTGAATCTGTGAAATATCCTTGTAGCTGAGATTTAATTGATTCAGTAAATGGAGTTCCAATATTTTCTAACAAGTTAATTGGTGGTAATTCTTCACTTAAAAACTCAATAACTAAGCTATTTCCTACTAATGACATGACAGGCCTTTAAACTAATATAATTTTATCTTCATAATTTTACACTATTAGTGAGTGGTATAGGTAATTTGTGAGGGTTAACATTACATTAGTATGATAAAATGACGACAATTATATAAAAATTTAGGTAGCGGTGAATTTATGTTGGATGAGAACGGATACCGTCCAAACGTAGGAATAATACTTCTTAGTCATGATAAGAAGGTCTTCTGGGGGCGTCGTAAGGGTGAATATTCATGGCAATTTCCGCAAGGTGGGTTGCTTGATGATGAACCTCTTGATAATGGGATGTACCGAGAGCTTAATGAAGAGCTTGGTTTAAATCCTGAGCATGTGGAAATTATAGCTAGAACAGAAGATTGGATTTATTATGACGTGCCAGGTAAATGGAATAAAAGTAGTTCTAATTATCGTGGGCAAAAACAGATTTGGTATTTATTAAAGTTTGTTGGACGAGAACACCATATTGATGTGAGGCATTTCGATGAGCCGGAGTTTGATGCATGGCGCTGGGTTAACTATTGGGAACCTATAGAGCATGTAGTTCAGTTTAAACAAGATGTTTATCGCCAAGTACTTGATTTCTTAGCGGAGTTTGCAGAAGTTGAAAAATAGTAATTTTCTAAATGTATTAAGCAAAAATAATACGACGTATACACCTATATGGTTAATGCGTCAAGCTGGTCGTTATTTACCAGAGTATAGAAACACAAGAGAGAAAGCAGGAAGCTTTCTCTCTTTGTGTAAAAACCCAGAATTAGCAACAGAAGTAACGCTACAGCCGATTAGACGCTTTCAATTAGACGCATCAATTATGTTTAGTGATATTCTTGTAGTTCCTGAAGCTATGGGTCTTGATCTATATTTTACTGATGGTGAAGGGCCTAAATTTGCAAATCCAATAAAAAATAGTCTTGATATAGATATGCTAAAAACTGTTATACCAGAAATAGATTTGGCGTATGTTATGAGTACTATTCGTAATTTAAAGCAGGAGTTACCAAATAATATCCCGCTAATAGGTTTTAGTGGTTCTCCTTGGACCTTGGCATGCTATATGCTTGAAGGTGGTGCTAGTAAAAATTATGAAAAAATTAAAGCTTGGGTTTATAGTGAGCCAAAACTATTGCATTTATTGCTAGATAAGATATCGATTGCAGTTGCTGATTATCTTGTTTGCCAGATAAAATCTGGTGTAGATACGATTATGTTATTTGATAGTTGGGGAGGTGTTTTAACTCCTGCTACATTCAAAGAGTTTTCATTACAGTATTTAGAAAAGATCTTACAAAGAATAAAATTGAGTTTACCTGAGTATAATGTCCCAAGCATAGTTTTTACTAAAGGTGGCGGAGTTTGGTTGGATCAATTAAATACATTATCTTGTGATGCTTTAGGAATTGATTGGACGTGTGATTTATCAACAGCAAGAGGTAAGACCAATAAGGTATTACAAGGTAATTTAGATCCTGTTATTTTATCTGTAGCTGATTTTAATACTATTCGTGCAACTGTTAAAAGTATTTTGACTAAATATCAAGATGCTAATAATGGCAGCTTAGATGGTCATATTTTTAACCTTGGGCATGGTATATTGCCAACGGCGAAGCCTGAGAATGTAGAATGCCTTGTTGATGCTGTCCACGAATATTCTCTGCATCTTTAAATCGTGAGCAATGTCATATTTACTCTTCGTCTTTGAGTTTTATACGTTGTCACACCTCAAAAAATGCTTCTCATGTACCATTTGTACATGTCGAAGTCATTTGTTTTAGTTGTTTCTAGTCTAAAACCTAAATACTTCGAGTAAGGCGAGTAAAATGATGTATCAAAATAAACTTAATAGAAAATTAAATTATTTAGCAGATTCATTTAATAAAATTTCTTCAGACTGGCAGTTATTCTTAGAGGATAACTGCTGTGATCAATTATCTTTTGTAGATGGTAAGTTAACTGAGTTGTCTAAAGTAGAAACTATCTATCCTCCAAGCGAACAAACTTTACGTGTCTTAGAAAAACCTTGTAACTTTTATAAGGTTGTGATTATTGGGCAAGACCCATATCATGGTGAAAATGAAGCAAATGGTTTAGCTTTTGCTGTTAACTCAGGGATAAAAACTCCACCGTCATTACGTAATATTTTTAAAGAGTTAGTAAATGAATTTAACCCTGTTTTTGCTAATTACGATGGAACTTTGTTAAATAAATGGGAATCTCAGGGCATTATGCTAATTAATGCAACTCTTACTGTTATTAAAGATCAAGCCAACTCATTAAGCCATATCGGGTGGCAAGAAATAACTGATAAAATTATCAAGCAAATTAGTACAAATAACCAAAATTGCGTTTTTATATTATGGGGTAATTTTGCAAGAAATAAAAAGACTTTGATTGATAAAAATAAACATTTAGTTCTAGAAGGGGTACACCCTTCTCCGTTATCTGCTAGCCGTGGGTTTTTTGGTTGTGATCATTTCAAATTAACTAATGAGTACTTAATTAAAACTTCTCAAACTCCAATAAACTGGTTATCTACTGAATAGTTTACATTTAAGCTGAAAGATGCAGCGTAAGTTATAGTTGTAACCATATCATAAAACCAAACATGCTAAATATTGATAAAATGGTTGCCAAAATATTGCTACTTATATTTTCTTTAGCATCAATATCAAAAGTTACACTAAAAATAGTTGTTGCTATAGCCGGTGGCATAGCGCACAATATAATTAATTCTTTGGCAATTAGCCCATCAATATGCAACAACTTCACAAAAAATAACATAATAAATGGATGCAGTATATTTTTACAACATACATTAAATAACACCATCTTAGTTATCACTATTCTAAAACGTGAAATAATTAAACCTAAAGTAAAAAGTGATACACCAGCGGATGTGCTCCCAATAGTTTTGAAACTATGATCGATAATTTCTGGGAGTTTTATTCCACAAATAGCAAATAATATTCCCAAAAATGACATAAACATTAAAGGTGTTTTTATTACGCGTATTACAATGTGCTTTAAATTAACTTTTTCACCTTTTTGTAAACCAATCTCAATTAATATTAATGTCATTGGAATAATAATAACCCCAGCTATTATATTACTAATAGTAATAGGTATCATTGCTTGTGAACCCACAATAGAGGTCATTAGGGGGATTCCTAAGAATGCTGTATTGGGGTATGTGCAAAGAAATGAACTTTGTGCACTTTGTTGAATATTTCGTTTGAAAAGAAGTTTGTGGATTATAAATATAATAATATATATACCAATGAAAGCCGCCAAAAAAGCCATATTCATTTTAAAATCTAAAATTTCATCTAGTTTAGCGTTTGCTGTTACGTCAAATAGCAAAATAGGTAAGCTAAATTTTAATATATATATATTAAAGCCGCCATCATGATGCTTGTCAATAATTTTAGTTTTACCTGCGATAAACCCAATAATTACAACAATGGCTACAGAGAGAATGGCGGTGATAAAAGAATTCATATAAAATAGCTTATGCTGTGAATCTATTAACACAACGATAGATAAAATCTACAAATTTATCTTCTGCGGTGCTGTGTTCTTTGCGAACTGTTATGAAAAATTCAGAGGTATATACTTCATAATCAGGTAATACAGTAATTATTTTACCTGTCTGAATTTCTTTATCACATAGACGCTTCCAACTACCAAAGATATAATCGCCATGCATACCGATTTGTTTCATATGTGATGGTAAATTAGTTTTTAATCTATTAGAAAGATTATTAAAAATAATTTCTTCTTTAGAGTAGCGATGGGTAAAAGTTATATATGGTGGTGAGTGAATTACTGGAGTATTAGATATAATACCAATGAAACGGTGATTTTCTAATTCATTTATTGCTTTTGGTAAACCATATTTTTCTACATATTGTGGTGAGCAAAATAATTGGGCTGGTTCTTTAAAAATTAGATAATTAGCATAATCCTCGTTATCTATCGGGAAATTTGTAATTGCAATATCAAAACCATCTAGAGGATCTTCCTCGTAGCTATGCTGAAAAAATACATCTAATGATATTTTTGGATGGCTTTTGGTAAATTCATGAAGGTAAGGACATATTACTTCATAAGCAAATGATGTGGATATGTTTGCTCTAAGAGTTTTGTCCAGATCTTCTTCATTTTTAATAAGGTCTATGCTCTGCTTTAATTGTTTTCTTAGAGATTTAAATTGATTATATACTAGATACCCATCTTTTGTTATTTCAAAGTTCCTAGTACTGTGAACAATTAGAGTTGTGCCAAAATTTTGTTCTAGTTGAGATATTCTTTTGCTTAGAGTTGATTGCGAAATATTATTATGTCTAGCTGTATCTGTAAAGCTTTTTCTTTCTACCAATTCTGTAAATAAAGCGATATTATCAAACATTATATAAATCCAATATGTTTGTGATTAGTACTATATTATAACATTTATTCCTTTTTATCAGACATTTATTCCAAAATTTAAAAAACAAAGTTTGTATAAATGTATATAATGCATACTTGAGATGAGAAATAACTTTTAAAGGGAAATTATAATGAAATTGAAAATGATCATAGGTACACTTATTACTACATTAACTGCAAGTTCTTTTGCTGCAACTGTAGCTCCAACACAAGCGTATACAAATTTTTTAAATAATGTTACATCTGATGTTGCAAAAGTTAATGATGCACAATCAGCTGAAAATGACGCTTATGCTGAATTTAATAAACAATTAGTTTACCGTGCAAAAACAAATGGTAGCATTGGTATGGCTGGATTTATGAATGCATACGAAGCTAAAGCGCTTCCTCACTTAGTAAAAGCTAATCAATATGTATTAAACTTAAAAGTAGGTGCAAGTGCTGCTGATATTAATCAAGCTATTAACCTTGCTAAATCTGAAATTAATCAATACCAAACATCTAGAACAGCTGTTTTCAATGATGCTGGTGTTAATAAAGGTGGTTATTTTGTAGTTAATCGTGAAGCTAATTTATTCTTATGTTCTTACCAAAATGCTACGATAGAGAAAACTGGTAAAAAATGGCTTCGTGCTATTATAGATGTTAAGAAAACTGCTGATTGTATCGTATCTCATGAAGCTGACACTAGTAAAGATCTAGATAAAAAAGCTACTATTTATGCTGCAACTGTTGGTTCTGTAGCTGCAACTGCAAACGTATTTTTAGCAAATGCTAGTTACTATTCTGGTGACAAATTTGTTGCTCGTGTAAATGAATTTGTAGCTGCACAAAAAGCAGATACTAAACAAACTGTTGCAAAAGCTATTGATGCAAGTATTAATAATAAAACTTGTAATGCAGCAATGGATGATTTCAGAGATTCATTCAATACAGCATCACAAAACAATGTATCTTTAAGAGCTTTAGTATTAGCGTCACAACCTGATTCAAAAGTACGTAACGCATTAAATATCTTTGGTGCAGATAAGAAAAATATCATTGGTGATTCATTAAATATTACTTATGTTTCATTAACAGGTAAAAAATTATCAGATAGCAATAAAGATTACGATGTATGTAGTTACTCTTTATACAAATCTAACAAAGCTAACAATGTTTACTTAAACAAACTAGTTAACTTTGATGATATTGCTAAACGCACAAATGGTGTATTAAGCCCTGAACAAGTATACCAATTATTTGTAATGTCTTCTGCTAAAGCTACAGCATTAGCAAATACTGATAAAAACTCTGGTTCTGGTGTTTTATTCAACTAATAAGTAGTAATACTAAAAAATCCCATCACAAATATAGTGATGGGATTTTTTTATATATTAACGTCATAAATATAACCAATTAATTCGTGTAGTATGGCGGATGTAGTAGACATAGCAATAGAAGTTGGAATAAACCAAAGTATTTTTAAGTTGTAGTACCCTAAATAATAATATGATGTTGGTGCTGCGATTACTTCAATTCCATTTTGCTCAAAGAGTGCCTGGGCTCTTCTCATATGGCTTGCTGATGTAACTAAAGCAATTTTATGTATATGGTATTCAAGTAGTATCTTAGATGTGTATTTAGCATTTTCAGAGGTTGTTTTTGAGTCTGGCTCTAAAAATATTTTGTTACTTACTTTAAACTCATTTTTAAGTGCTTTACTCATTAGGCTGGCTTCTGAGTCTTTTGTATCAATTGTGCCACCTGATGCAAATATTGGAAGTTGTGGTGCTTTATGGGCCAAATATGCGGTGTATCGGACTCTTGAAAATGTTTCCACATTTGAAACTGCATTCATCTCATACTCTGTTGCATTGTTATTTACACCTCCACCTAAAACAACAATTGCTCTAGCATCTGAAAGTGCACTAATTTTCATAGGAGGCGGAGCAATCATAGTATTTAGATGATATGCAACGTAAGGAGTAGATTGTAGGTATAATAATGCAATACCAACACCAACTCCAAAGTTTCTTTTTATCTTATTCTTGAAAAAAATCATACTAAGTAATATAATAATTAGTGAGTTAAGTGGTGGTAGTAAAAAACTTTGTAAAAGTCTATGGATGAATATTACGGTCATTGGCTTTTATTTTATTAAAAATTTATATAACAGGTATTTTACCTTATTGGGAGAATTTTATGTCTAGAGTTGCATTAGTAACTGGTGGTATGGGTGGTTTAGGAACTGCAATGTGTAAAGCACTTATTAATAGTGGTCATAAAGTAGCAACTACTTATGTTGGTGATGACGAATCAGCAACTGCATGGACAGCAAAAATGAAATCAGAGGGTTTTGAAGTATTTGCTGTAAAATGTGATGTTACAAGTTTTGATGATGCAGTAACAGCTGTTGCTAAAGTTACAGAACAATACGGTCCTGTGGATGTATTAGTAAATAATGCAGGTATCACTCGTGATGGAGTATTTAAAAAAATGACAGTTGATCAATGGTTAGCAGTTATTAATACAAATTTAAATAGTGCTTTTAATATGACTAAACAAGTATTTGATGGTATGTGTGAGCGTGGTTTTGGGCGAGTAGTTAATATATCTTCTATTAATGGTCAAAAAGGTCAATTTGGTCAAGCAAATTACTCAGCTGCTAAAGCAGGTATCCATGGTTTATCTATGGCCCTAGCTCAAGAAGGTGCTAAAAAAGGTGTTACTGTTAATACAATTGCTCCTGGTTATATCGGTACTGATATGGTTATGGCAATTGCTGAAGAAGTTCGTAATAAAATTATAGCAGGTGTTCCAGTTGGTCGTTTAGGTAAGCCAGAAGAAATTGCAGGTTTAGTTGCTTATCTAGCTTCAGATCTTTCTGGGTTTATGACAGGCGCGGAATTAGCTATTAATGGTGGTCAACACATGATGTAATTTTACTTATCGTCTTTGAGACGTGTGCATTGTCGTAATTCAAAAAATACTTCTCATGTACTATTTGTACATTTCGGCATATTTTTTATCATTACTCCTTGCTCACACCTCAAATACTTCAAGTAAGCTCATCAGCTTTGAGTCATTGTTCTTAGTCTATAATTCAAATAATTAGAGTAAGGTATTCTTCTTCAAATTATACTTGGGCAATGATTAAAGTGGTACAACTTGTACCACTTTTGTTATTTGTAAAAATGGTAAAATAATGACTAGAGTTAAATTATTAAAAAGAAGTAAGATGCAAAATTTATCATATCCAATTGTAAGAATGCGAAGAAATCGTCAAGCAAAATTTATCCGTAATCTTGTTCAAGAAAATCATATTACTGCAAATGATTTAATTTATCCTGTATTTGTTTTAGACGGGACAAATACTAAAGAAGATATTTTATCTATGCCAGGGCAAAGTAGGCTTAGTATAGATTTATTATTAGATGTTCTTGATGAAGCTGTGAAACTAGGCCTTCAGGGTGTTGGTATCTTCCCTGTTATTAAAGATAATAAAGATAATTTAGCAACTGAGTGCTATAATCCACACGGTTTGGTACCTCGTGTTATCAAAGCTATAAAAACTAAGTTTCCAGATTTAGGTATATTTACAGATATTGCATTGGATCCATATACTATTCATGGACAAGATGGTATTATTGATGAAAATGGTTATGTTTTAAATGATATTACTAATGAGGTATTAGTTAAGCAAGCTTTATGTCATGCCTCAGCTGGTGCGGATTATGTTTGCCCATCTGATATGATGGACGGTAGAATAGGATTGATCCGTGAGGCTTTAGAAGCTCATGGTTACCATAATGTTGGCATTATGTCATATGCAGCTAAATATGCATCAAAATACTATGGACCATTTCGTGATGCTGTTGGTTCTGCTGGTAACTTAGGTAAGGCTGATAAGTTTAATTATCAAATGCATCCAGCTAATGGTGATGAAGCAATTCGTGAGATTGTATTAGATATAGCAGAAGGAGCAGATATTTTGATGGTTAAACCCGGGCTACCGTATTTAGATATTGTATACCGTGTTAAAGAGGCATCAAAAATGCCTGTGGCTGTTTATCATGTAAGTGGTGAATATGCTATGCTAAAAGCAGCTAGCCAAAATGGTTGGCTTGACTATGATAATACTTTAATGGAAACAATGCTATCGTTTAAGCGTGCTGGTGCTGACATTATTTGGACTTATTCAGCAGTGGAGATTTTACGATTATTAAAGTAATAATATATTTCTAGTAGATTTTTTACTACATCACATATATGAGTAAGATACCATGGTTATAATTTTCGCATTAATAAATATTAATACTTACTAAAGTTATAACTATGGTATCTTATGAACGTGCAAGTATTAGTTACAATGTATTGCTATACTTTGGTTTTTCGGATATTCGATAATTCATAGCTGGCTTATATTGTAGTTCGATTTCTCTTCTAACTTTATCACTAATTTTATTGTTAGATAAGTCTAAATAAGTAAGCTTATTTAGATTTCTAATTATATCATTTGCTCCAGAATCGCTAATTATATTGCTACTTAGATTTAGGTAAGTAAGATTTTTTAAGCCATAGCTTATTTGGCGAGCACCATTATTTGTAATTTGATTTGAGCTTAAATCTAAATGCTTAATGTTTTTCATGTTTTTAATTATTGCGAATAAGCCATTGTCTCCAATTTCTGCATTTACTAATGCTAAGTCTGTAAGATTTGTCAGGTATCGAACTACAGCCTCTAAACTGTCATGATTAATTTTATTACCATTAAAATATAGACTTGTTAGATTTGTTAGATTTTTAGCTATATTAGATA
>JAQUVM010000027.1 GCA_028693355.1 Burkholderiales bacterium | reverse complement strand
ATCTGTGGCACAATTGAGTCCATCTAAGACTGGTATAGTTTTATCACAAGTAAACTCTTTAATTTCAAGTGCAAATCAGAGTATTATTCTATATCATAATATAACTTCTGCAATAAAATTATTAGATATAGCTAAGCAAACATTGACGGTGAGCGATGATCCATTGTTTGATAGCCTAAAAGTTGCTTTAACCCATGATATAAATAATCTAAATGGACAAGATCAGTATGATACTACTATTTTGCAAACTCAAATTGGAGATTTAAATAGTTATATTTATGCGTTAACAAGTATAAAGCCAAACCAAGAAAAACCTATGGTTAAAGAATATAGTGGTAGTAAATGGGATAATTTTAAAGAGAATGTTACAGGAACTCTTCAGGGTTTATTTTCTATTAATCAGCAGAAAAACAGCCTAAATAGCAGTGATAGTATAAGAAGTTCTGAAATATTAATACAGTTATCTTTAAATGTTAGACAAGCAATGTTGACTTATAATCAAGATGCATGGAATAAAAATTTAACATCAATAAAAGAAGATATTATTGCTAATTATGCGAGCAATATAGAAGGTCAAAAAATATTAGAATTGATTAAATCTTTAGAAAAAGTTAATTTTGATAATAAAAATAATAATTTAGATGCGACTATACAAGCATTAAGTAAAACCAATCAATTATATGGTAATTAATAAATAAATATGAAATCAAGTGTAAAACCTAGTAATCCCAAATTTGCAACAAAAAATCGTACAACTCTTTTGCCATCAAATGCTGCAATTGCACTTAATTATGTGCAAGCTGTAGTATTTTTTGCATTAGCGTCTGTTATTGCTGTTATGCTATACTCATACTCACTAAACGATGGAGGATGGTCAAGAAGTACTGATACTTCTTTCGTACATAATTTATGTGGAATGTTGGGGGCATTTATCTCAGATATTTGCTATTCATTGTTTGGATATTCATCATGGTGGTTTGTTATTATTTTCTTTTATATAGGTATTAGAAAAATTCTTCGTGACAAAATTGTACCCGGTAGTTTAGGTACAATTAATAAAGTTATATTTTTCTTTGTGTTAGTAATATCATCTTCTGCTTTAGAGTTTATGTTAAATTATGGTGTAAAGACTATTATTTTACCAAATAATTTTGGAGGCGTTTTAGGCGCCTTTATTGTTCTTAGTATCTATCAACAAACAGGCGAAGTTGCATTGTCGATAATGTTATTATTTATAACTATATTATCTTTTTCATTAGTATTTGCTATAAGGTGGCTATTAATTGCTGAAAAAATTGGAGCTGCAATTATGTTCATTTATAGTGGAATGAGCAAGGCTATAGGAAATAATTCTATTGATATAATTACAAAAGATAAATTTGAGATAAATTCTGTAAATGACAATAATAATATTCAAATGACTAATTACGTTGAGGATGTTAAAGATAATCCACCAGATAAGTCTCAATTAGATTTAAATCATGTTATATTTGATAACGACTCACATTCTGATACACGCATTATTTATAATGAGCAAACTCATCAAGAAGAGAATGTTGTGGAAAATGATTTTCAGGATCCATTTATTATTAATGATAATAATGTTTCACAAAATAAGCTTCATGATGATTATCAAGATAATACTCATAAAGAAGTAATTAATGAAAAATATACTGTAAATTATGCAAATAATTTACATGAGAGAAATAGTGCAGATGTGTTTTTTAGTTCAAGTACATCGATTAATCATTCAAAACATATAACGCCTCAAGTTTCAATAGCTGATAAAGCTGGACTTTATCAAGATGATTTGTTAAATGAAAGTAATTTGCCCTCAACATCATTATTACATATGCCAAGTTTAAACCAAGAAACGGTATCACAAGAAGTGATAGAGTTTGTGTCTAAAAAAATAGAGTCTGCTTTATCTGATTTTGGTATTGAGATAACGATATGTAATGTGGAGAGTGGTCCAGTGATTACTCGCTATGAACTAACACCTCCTCGTGGTATAAAAGGTGAAAAGATTGCAGGTTATGCAAAAGAAATTGCTCGTTCTTTGGCTCTTCCTAGTGTGCGAATTGTAGAAAATATAATTGGTAAAAATACTATGGGTATTGAAGTTTCAAATTTTAAAAGACAAACTATTTTCTTGAAAGAAGTTTTTGAGTCGCGAATTTATAAAGAAAATAATAGTTTATTGACTCTAGCATTAGGAAAAGATATAGCTGGACAAGTTGTAGTGACAGACTTAGCTAAAATGCCTCATTTATTAGTAGCTGGAACTACAGGATCTGGAAAATCTGTTTCAGTCAACGCTATGATTTTATCTATATTATTTAACGCAACAGCCGAAGAAGTTAAGTTTATAATGATAGATCCTAAAATGGTCGAGCTTTCATTTTATCAAGATATACCACATCTTTTGGCTCCAGTTGTCACAGATATGTCGCAAGCTGCGAATGCATTAAAATGGACAGTTGGAGAAATGGAACGCCGATATCGATTAATGGCTAAGGTTGGAACTAAAAAAATTAATGATTTTAATAGTAAAATAGAAAAAGCTAAGAAAGATGGAAAACCATTATTTAACCCATTTAGTGAAGATCTTAGTAATCCAGAACCTTTAGACAAATGGCCTTTCATAGTAGTAATTATTGATGAGTTAGCTGATTTAATGATGGTTGAAGGCAAAAAAATTGAGCAATACATTGCACGTTTAGCGCAAAAAGCTCGTGCAGTAGGGATACATTTGATTGTAGCAACGCAAAGACCATCTACAGATGTTATAACAGGATTAATTAAATCAAACATACCTGCGCGTATTTCATTTCAATTGCCAGCAGCACAAGATTCGCGTATTATTTTAAATGGACAAAATGGTGCTGAAGCATTATTAGGGCAAGGTGATATGCTATTTTTAGCCCCAGGTTCTGGTTTTGCTAAACGTATTCATGGTGCGTTTATAAATGATGATGAATTATATGAAATAGTTGAATATTTGAAAGAGCAAGGAGCTCCAAATTATAATGATGAAATTTTAAGTGGTGAAGTTGATGTAGTTATACCTGGAGTTGAAGATGACAGCCAAGCGGGTAGCTATGATTCTAGTATTATAGAAAAAGATCCAATATTTGATATAGCTGTGAAGTTTATGTTAGATAGTAAAAAATGTTCAATTAGTTCATTGCAAACTAATTTTGGTATTGGATACAATAAAGCAGCAAGAATTTTTGCTCATTTGGAAAAAATCGGAATGGTTAGAAGGAATGAGCGCGGCGGATTTGAACTTTTAAATCATGTAATTAAATAGTTGTTTAATGCGACGCATATAGTTGAAATTTACACATATGATATAATCTTACAATTAGAGATTAGAATTGGAGAATTGAATGGAAGAGACTTTATCAACAGAATTGTTTTACGGAATGATTTTATCTGGTGCCAAGCAAGTTATTCATACTGAAGGTCGCCTAAATGAATTAAACGTTTTTCCGGTAGCTGATCGTGATACCGGTACTAATTTGGCATCAATGATGCGTTATATTGTTGATAATCTTTCTCCTGCTCGTGATACATCAGAGCTTTTACATCAATTATCCCAACATGCTTTAATTGGTTGTTGTGGTAATTCTGGCTTGATATTTTCACAATTTTTCTATGGTCTCACACAAAAAAAACCTAAAGAAAAACTGCAAGTTAAAATAGACGAATTTATAAGTATGATGGCAGATGGTTATAAAACTGCTTATAACTCAGTTAGTAATCCAAAACCAGGTACTATTTTAACTGTAATGGAGAGCTGGGTTAATAGTTATAGAGATATAGTTAGTAAAAAAACGGTATCATTAATTGACGGATTTAATTCAAGTATCGAAAAAGCAAATGAAGCATTGCAAGACACGATGAATCAATTAGAAGTTCTAAAAAAGAATAATGTTGTAGATGCTGGTGCTCAAGGATTTGTTAATTTCATTACTGGAATGCAACAATTTTTGGTTGGAACCAAAGAAGAACGTAGTAAAATATTAGCTGACCATCAATTAGAAAATACGTCAGTAACGATTAATAATGAGTTTGAGGATATGACGGAGTATCCTAACTATCGTTTTTGTTTTGAAACAGTAATCAAAACATCTGATGATACAGCATTAGATAAATATAAGGATAAGATTGAACAAATTGGCGATAGTATGGTAATTGGTAAAGGCCCTCAGATGCTAAAAATCCATGTTCATACAAATAGCCCAGAAAATATCACTGATATGCTTACAGAAATTGGTGATGTTGTATATCAAAAAATTGATGATATGCAAATGCAATATAATATTGCAAACAAACAAAAAAAATCTCGTATTGCTATTGTTACTGATTCAATGGCTGATTTGCCAGAAGATGTAATAAAAGCGCACAATATATATCGTATTCCATTACAAGTCAAAGTTAATAACCATTCATTTTTAGATAAAATATCAATAAAATATGACCAGACTATGGACTATTTAAAAGATAATAAAAATCGTATTGGTACTGCCGCTCCATCAGCAGCCATAGTGGCTAGAGCATTTCAATTTTTAGAGTCTTTTTATGATTCAATCATTGTTGTTTCTGTAGGTAAAGATCTAAGCTCAACTCATGATGTGATTCTTAATCAAGCTCGTCGTGCGAATAAAAATAAATTAATTTCTGTTGTTGATTCTAAAATGAACTCAGCGCCATTGGGATTGTTAGTAGCTTATGCTGGGATTTTGGCTGAATCAGGTGAATATACACATGAAGAAATTTTAGTTAAATTACAAGCTATGCGTTATCAGTCTAATGTGGTTATGGTGTTAACATCTCTAGATGGTTTAATTCGTTCTGGTAGATTATCTAAGTCAGCAGGTTTTTTTGCTAAATTACTTAGATTAAAACCATTATTACATATTGATGCAGAGACAGGTAAACCAAAAGTTATTGGTGCGGCATTAACGAAGCGTGGAGCTTGGAAAAAATTAACCAAGATGATTAGTAAACTATATGATGAAAAAGATTAAAAATCTATTGCTGTAGTTCACTCTAGTAGTAAAAAACATGGAGAACTATTTGGTAAGTATATTAAACGTAAAACAGGATTAACTCCTGAATATATTACTGAAGTATCAAGTGTATCTGGCATTCATACAGCAGAAAATAGCTTTTCTATTGGATACATCAATACAAAAATAAAATTATAATATGATATAATCACGCGTATTATAATTATTTTTAGAGGTTTTTATGAAAAAAATATTAATTGGATTATTAGTTTCAGCATCATTAGTTGCATGTAATAGTTCTAATAAAAAATCTGTTGATCAAATCAAAACTGATTTAGTTAAACAAGTTCCTGGATTAACAAAAATAGATCAAGTTAACCCAACTAAGATTGATGGTTTATATGAAGTAGTAGTAGGCCGTAAAATATTTTACGTGTCAACAGATGGTAAGTATGCAATGTTTGGTAATCTTGTAGATTTAGACAGTAAACAAAGCGTTACAGAACAACGTACTCAAGAAGTTTCTAAAATTGATTTTAGTAAATTACCTCTTGATTTAGCTGTTAAACAAGTAAATGGTGATGGTAGCCGCAAAATAGCAGTTTTTACTGATCCAGATTGTCCATATTGCAAAATGTTTGAAAAACAAGTTGTTTCTCAATTAACTAACGTTACTGTGTACAGTTTCTTATTTCCATTACCTATTCATCCAAATGCTAAATCAGATTCTCAAAAAATCTGGTGTAGTAAAGATAGAGCTGCTACATTTGCTGCTTGGATGCAAAAAGATACTCCATTACCGGCAGATACAAGCTGTGATACAAGTGATTTAGATAAAGTTATTAAAATTGGTACTGATGTAGTAGGTGTTGATGGTACTCCAACTATAATTTTATCAACAGGTGAAATTATTCCTGGTATGTTGCCTGCTGAACAGTTAAATGCTAAATTAGATGAAGTATCTGGTGTTAAGCCAGCTGCATCAGCTGCTCAATAATTATTGAGATGATTACTAATGGCTTGAATAATAATTCAAGCCATTTTTTATTATAGAAAGGTATTTATGAAAAACTCAAAATATATTATGATTGCGTCTTTACTATCTGTAATATATACTAATTCTTTTGCAGATGTAACGACGATTAAAAAAAATCTAAGTAAAAGTCTTCCAGATGTAACTGTTGATAGAATAGTATCTACGCCATTTAAAGGGGTTTATGAGGTTGATTCAGGCAGAAAAGTATTTTATGTTGATGAAACTGGTAGTTATATTATAATTGGAAATTTATTAGATTTAAATACTAAATCAAGTCTTACTGAGGCTCGCACTGAGGAGCTAAATATTGTTGACTGGAGCAAATTACCATTAGGTAGCGCGATTAAACGAACTAAAGGAGCAGGGGAAAATAATATTGCAATCTTTACAGACCCTGATTGCCCGTTTTGTAAACGTCTAGAAGCAGAAACAATTAGTAAATTAAATAATGTGACAATTTATTATTTTCTGTATCCTCTAGCAATACATCCAAATGCAGTTGAGCATTCTCGTCAAATAATTTGTTCTGATAATCAAGAGAGCGCTATGGTGGCATTTATGTCAAGGGGAGCAACTATTAGTAAATATAGTAATTGTACAAATGCTAAGAACTTGGAAATAATGCAACAAGCAGGGGAAAGTATTGTTCAGGTTAATAGTACTCCAACTATTATTTTACCAAATGGGAGAATAGTAACAGGTCTTGTACCAGCTGATTATTTATCAAAAATGATAGAAATGAATAAAGTAAAATAAAATAAGTTAAAATAAATAAAAATCCCTGACATTATAATGCTCAGGGATTTTATATTGTTATAATTTGTTGTTATAAAACAATAATTAAAACTACTAATAGTATGGCAAATACTACTGATTTAATAACCAATTTTTTCTTGATTTTTTTAGCTTTTGTATTTTGAACTTCTAGATCATCAGACACGCTGATTCCTTCTAATTCAAGAGCTTGAATATGTTCAGCTGAGTAAGCCATAATTTCTTTAACTTTTTCTTTGAGTGCTTTACCTTCTTTACGGTCTTTTAATAACGACACTAAAACTAAGATTGTAGCAATCAACAATACTAATAATATAATTAAAGCCATATATTTCTCCTAAACCAAAAAATTACACTCAATCAGTGCTAACGTTATTGTAGCTTAAATATAGCTTCTTTTACAATGTGTTATTTTATTTTTGATTGATATAAATTATATAAGACTCATGTTATAATACTTTTTAGAAAACATTCTAAGGAGTATTTAATATGTTTACAAGTGCATTTTTAATTGTAATATTTTGTTTTGTTATAGGTATTTTAATTTTATCATTTTTTACAGTTCCACAACAAAGAATTGCAGTTGTAGAGCGTTTTGGTAAATTTAATCATATTGCTACTGCTGGATTAAATATTAAAATACCATTTATTGATACTATTCGTAGTGTAGTAACAACTCAAATAGAGCAGTTAGATGTAATGACAAATACTAAAACATTAGATAATGTAACTGTTGAAGTTGTGACATCAGTTCAAATAAAAGTTGATGAAAATAATGTTTATAATGCTGTTTATCAGTTATCATCACCAGCCAATCAAATAAAAAGTTATGTATTTGATATTGTGCGTGCAAAAATTCCAAGTATGACGCTAGATAAGGTTTATGAGAGTAAAGATGAAATAGCAACAGATATAGAAACATCTTTATCTAAACAAATGTCTGAGTTTGGTTATATAGTAATTAGATCTTTAGTAACAGATGTGAAACCTGATCAGCGAGTATTAGATGCTATGAATCAAATTAATGAGCAGGAGCGTTTACGTCAAGCTGCTCATTCTAGAGCAGAAGCGGATAAAATTATATTAGTTAAAAAAGCTGAAGCTGAGTCAGAAGCTATGCGTTTATCTGGTATGGGTATAGCAAACCAGCGTCGTGAAATTATAGCTGGTTTAAAACAATCTATAGTTGAATTACAAGATGTGTTAGGTAGTGGTGTTAATCCAGCAGAGGTTATGCAAATGGTAATGACTACTCAATATTTTGATGCATTAAAAGAGATCGGTGCAAATAGCAAAACAAATACTTTATTATTGCCGCATACATCTCAAGGCATTCATTCATTAACTGAGCAATTAATTAGTGCTGATTTGGTTAATAAAGGTAAGTAATAATTCTTACGAAAACAGTGTTATAGGGGTATGAATCCGCGTTTATTATATCTCAATCTCTTGTAACGGCATCTTTATTTACCGCAAATAAAAATGGCGTTACATTGTGGGGTGGCTAAATGATAAATCTATTAAAATGACAGATGGTAAAAGTTATAAATATACCTTAAAGTATTTTTTAAAGAATATTATGGGTAATTATAAATGATGAATTATTTTTAGTGGTTCATAGTAATAAATAACTATTTAATTAGATGGTCTTTATTTTGAGATAAAAATGAGTATAAGGTTTGAGGTATATAATAAAGAATACCACCGCCAGAAACTCTGTTTATTAATTCAGATGAGTTAATAACTCCAAATAAAGGAAATAGTTTTCTACTGATATGAGATGAAATATTGGATTTAGAGATTGTTTTACCATAAATTTGTGACAAGATACTTGCAATTTCTTGATGTGTTTTATATAAAGATAGAAGAACTAAAATCATGTGGTCATGGTCAGTTAATGATGGTGG
Source organism: Burkholderiales bacterium (assembly GCA_028693355.1). Lineage (GTDB taxonomy): Bacteria > Pseudomonadota > Gammaproteobacteria > Burkholderiales > UBA11063 > Aquella. Next base: position 15,959 of record JAQUVM010000027.1, on the reverse strand, counting down.
AAATTCAAACATTTTCATGCTATTTGATATAAGTATTAGTTCTTGGTCTTTAAAAACTGTTGAATTGAATAATGGTAGTACTGGATTTGTTGATAATCTTTCCCAACAAACAATGACTAAACCTACTATGACTTTAGAGTCTGGATCCTTTAATGTATTTATTGCTAATTCAGTTACAACCGCACGATCCTTAAGAGCTAATGTAGCAATGAGATTGATGTGATGTAGCTGCTTATCAATAATTTGTTGGCAAACATTCTTAAGTTCTTTTGCTATGTTTGGCGATGAAGCTGATAAATTATTAAAGTTTTTAACAAACCCTAATTCTAATAAATCATTGCTAAGATAATGGCATTTTAGCTTCTCATCGAGAATAATAGCGGTTTGGCCAATTTTAAAGCTTCTGCATAATCCAATATAATTTTCCAATACTTTGTTTAACTTCATTTGGTAAGTTCTTCAAATAATTTTCGAGGAAAGTAGTCTAGCAAAGCATGGCCAGAGCAAGTTTTTAGCAATTCTGCTGTAGTTGTTACGTTAAATCTTGGATATATGCTTCTAGAAATAGTTGTCGTAATTACCTGTGAGGATATTTTTGTTTTATGCACATTTGATAATATTTCTGCGATTTCTTTATGTGATTTATGCATACCTAAGAGAATGATAATTTCATGTTCTTTAGTTGGTAAAATGTGTTCAAGGTTTTGCTCTTGTATTAATGTATCATCAGATAATATAATTATATTTTGGAATTCGTAATCAGTATTATCACATAATAAAGGGCTAATAGCACTTACTATCCTTATAATAGCCCAGTCACCAAGGTACTCACCTTGTCGGTTAAGTAGTTTATTTATGTAGACATGGGCAATCCAAAAATAATTCCCTCGACGTACTTTTAGTAAATATGAATAATTAGTTAATAAAGAGTTTTTACTCATTCGATCAGTTGTTTCTTTTATAGAAGGAGCATATTTAGCTAAAAAAGAGTCTGTATCTTTTAGATTGTGTCCTATCAACTCATTGCTTGTACCTAAAGCATTTTTAAAGTATTCAGATACATAACAGTAAGTTTGATTGTGATCGGTAATAGTCATTGCTCCACCAAAATCAACTGTACTCAAATAAAGAATATACTCATTTAAGGTGTCAAATCTCATGGCGTTCTTCTTATAAATATAAGGTTTATTTATTAAATGCGATAAGCAACTATTTCATGTAAACAAAATTATTATTTATATATCATTATCTTAATTAGCCATACTGTGTTAGATATCAACTATAACCGCATATTGTGCTAATAGGTATCTTAACATTTTGTTTACAGATACCTATGATAATTTTTAATGTTTTAAATTTTATAAAATTTATGTTTGGCAATATTTTATATTATGTAATAACAAAATCATTTATCTTAATAAATTTAACTATTAGGATGTGTGACATCACAAAAGAAATAAACTATGCCAAAACCATTATCTGCTATTTGAGTTGAGCAAGATACTGGATTTGTTGGGTTTAGAATAGCGATCATATTATTCCCATCGCCATTTGCCATAAGCGTATTATTGTTGATTCTAAATGCTGTAGGGTGGAGAATAATTCCATCATTATTTATTGCATAGAAAGAATTAGCTGCAGGCCCCCATTGGTTTGAATTTGCTACCACATTACTGGTGTCTAATAATTGATTGCCATCTACGGTAACATTAAGAATATTTGGATTTATTGATATTCCTGCATAATTGCCTGACCATCCACTAATATTTGTATTAACAAATCCTAAGGGTGCGATAAAACCATCTGGGAATGTTACTTGTATTGCTGCAATATTTGATACACCTGTGCCCTTACTAACTGATGGGTAATTATAGTTCATCCATCCGGCAAATAAACTAGTATATACCGATCCAATGGTAAGATTAGAAGCATTCTCATAATTCCAATTCCTCATATTAAAATTCATTACGGTAATTGGCATATATTCTGTAAAAGAGAAGTAAGTTCCATCTTCCCAATAACTAGTTGGCCAGAATCCAGGATAATAAATTCCTGCAATACTAAGTTCAGTTATTATTTGTTGATTTGAAGGTAGTTGACCAGTACTCCAATTTCCACACATTAAATATGGAACTCCAATTTGTCCTAAAGAAGGTATGTTATTTTGTGGGACGTAATTATATAAATTATATCCAGCAATTTGTCCTACTGAATTACCATTACAAGCAGATATATTATTGATAACAGAGCCCATCAAACTTGGGTATCCATTATCAATATAATATGGTTGAATTGTTGACCATGACATTATAGATGACTCAACTGGAGCACCATTTTTGCTGGCTAAAACAGGCTCACAACTACTTTCTGCATAGTTTTGATAGAAATCAGCAATAGTACCAGAACTTCCATAAATAGCATTGTATTTACTTAATGCTGCTGAACATTGTGCTACGTTATGAATTCCTGAGTATTGATAATATAATGTTGACTGACCATGTGCTGCTGATTCTAAAGCACTAATTAAATTCGGACCAAATGTTGCATTACTATTTTGCATTGCTGTGTATAGCACATTAGTTGCGGATGTTACAGAACTTCCAACAGCACTTGAATAGCTTATTTTTTCACCTGTTGTTATATTCGATTCTGTAGTAGGGTCAAAATATATAAAGCTATGATTATCTGGGTAGCTCTGATTTCCTACAGGAGAATCAGTAATTATATAATTCAATGTATTTAAGTACAGTTGATTTACTAATTGTGCATAGACGTTTGTTAGTGTTTCTTGCGTATAGTTATAGTAAGCAGATTGTCCACTCTCATTATTTAAGTAGTTTGATGGAATATCTGTAGGGTTATAGTATGCTCCTTTTAGATAAGAAATATCTGACAAATAAGTGCTTTGAGCCTGTGATCTATAGTTAGTATAATTAATATTATTAATTAGATAAGAAAGGGTATATGCTTGCTGCATTGTATATAGGCTTTGCTGATATAGTGCCATAACAGTTTGATTGTATTGGTCAATCTGTATTACTATGTTATTATTTGACTCTGATGATGCTTGACTAACTAACTGTGTCTCGAATGCGTTATATAGGGCGCTTAGCATGTTAATATACTCTGAATTATTATTTTTGCTAGCCTGTAAGTTATTCAATTGAGTACCAGAGATTTGTTGAACGCTACTATTAATATCTATAGTATTTATATAATTTGCAAATGAGCTATAATTACTAGTATTACTTTCAGATAGTAGGTTATTAATAGTCATTTGTGAATTTACTTGATAGGTATCAGGATTCCAAAAACCAGCTTTTGTCATAGCTTGGTATATTGCTCCATTTTCTTGAGATGAAATCGTATTAATAGTCTGACTGTAAAGATTATTTGCGATTGATAAGGTTGTACCATCATTTGATGTCATTTGATTCCATATTTCATTTGTTGATAGATTCAAATTTTTTACAATTTGATTAATTTCTTGAGCTTGGGTATTTAATTGTGCCTGCATATTAGCAAATTCTTCAATTATACAGTTATTCCCAGCTGTTGTTCCCATTAGCCCAATGCTATCACCAGTCGCACCTGTAACTGCGGCTAATGCTGGTCCCGCATATGGAATTAAACTTATAAATCCTGAGGCTATTGCTAAACCAGCTGCGTCTTGCGCCATTACTGCACCACATCCTGAACCTGATAGCAATAAGCTTCGTTGTTTTATTTGTTTTTCTTGTTGTGGTGTAAATAATTGTTGTATTGATTTGTATGAGATAGGTCCCTGTGGATATGTGGGTTGAGGTGTATTGCTAGCACCATTGCTGCAACCAATTAAACTTAAAGAGCTTATAACTACAGTAATTATAACTTTTATAGGATAGTTTTGTTTCATGGGTTTAGAGTTCCTTCTTATAGTTTAATAGTTCAACTTACAGTGTTGGATTATATCCCACGAAGTATCGTAGGTAATGCAATCATTTGTTACATAAGGTTAGTTGGTAGTTTATTTAGTATTTGCTTTTATTACTAATTTCTTTAATTTAATTTTGTTTTATTTGAGTATGTTGTATAACCATTAAGATAACAATTTATCTAATGCTGTTAAATTTCGTGGTTTACTATCTTTATTTTGAGTTCTCTGAAATAAAACACTTTTACTAGTAATGGTTTTTATGTTGTGATATTTGATTGCAGCATAATTTAACATAACTATTCTACAATCTCTACTTAGCACATTGATCTCATATTTAACTAGAATTTTTTTATGCCCATTTTTTACTATTTATTGCTCATAGTATTTATCTAATAAGTAGTGTATAAATTTATTATTAATACTATATGGTAGACATTTAAAGACTCTTATGGTCAGATGAGGTTTGTAAAAGAATAATAAATTAATGATGTGGAGTAGAGAATTGTATCTTACGTATAAAACAATATTTATAATTGAGACAGAAAAATGGGACTAGATATTATTTTGATGGTTTTAGGATTATTGTTAATTTGCTCTTTTTTTTATAATTTTCTTTTAGATAAATTTCAGATACCTTCAGTTTTACTTCTGATTTTTACTGGAATAATATTAAAAATTTTAATTAAATTAACTGGATTAGCTTTTATAATTCCACAAAATATTCTTCCTCTATTTGGAACCCTTGGATTAATTACAATTGTACTTGAAGCTGTACTTGATTTAAAAATAACCTCTAGTAATTATAAGCTAGTTATTCTAGCCTTTTTAAACGGTACTTTTTCTATTATTATAACTATTCTACTAATTGGTTTTCTTATTTTTTCAATTTATCCTGTAAATTACCAAATAGCCATGATTTATGCTACTCCACTTGCAATAGTTAGTAGCGCAATTGTTATACCTAGTATTACCCGATTAACTTCTGATCAAAAGGAGTTTTTAGTCTTTGAATCAATTTCTTCAGATATTATTGGAGTTTTAATCTTTAATTTTTTAATTACGGTTAAGCTTGATAGTTGGTCTAGCATTAGTACATTTCCACTATCTTTATTATGGATGGTTTCTTTATCTGCTCTAATCTCTATTCCATTAATCTTAACCATGCATCATAGTAAGAGAAATCACCAACATATTTTTATACTTGCAATTTTGATATTTATGTATGGAGTAGCCAAACATTATCACTTATCTGCATTAATTTTAATTCTTATTTTTGGATTTTTTCTTAATAATATTCATTTAATTTTAGAAAGAACAAAATTTAAGGATTATTTTAATCGTCAGATAATGACCGATGAGCTATCTGATTTACAACGATTGACTGGAGAATTTGCTTTTATACTCCGAACGTTTTTTTTCATTTTATTAGGTTATTCAGTTGAAATGAATGGATTGTTTAGTTTTAAAGCATTGTTATTAGGTGGAGCTATACTTCTTCTTATTTATGTCATTCGCTTTGTAGTGTTTAAAATGTTTAAAACTAATAATTTACTTTTAAATTCTTTAGTTGCACCACGTGGACTTATTACATTATTACTATTTTCTCAAATACCAGAAAATTTAAAATTTAATGATTTTGATCATGGAGTAATTTTTTTAGCAGTTATCTTAAGTAGCTTAGTTATGAGTGTAAAGTTAGTTTATCAAAAATATGCTAAGTAAAGAATATATATGAATGTATCTTTATAGTTGTTACTAAAATTTACCCTATAAAATAAAAGATAATAGAAGCCGTGTTAAGACGAATGATGCTAGAGATCATATAGGTTGTCAACCAATTATAAAAGTCTCTTATGATATACCTTGGTATGCGAGTAATATAATAGAGTTTTAAAGCAAATAGTGTTCAATTACAGAATATGAGTTGGATTATATATAGTAAAGCATAAGTAAGATTTAAATTATTTTATATAAATTATATGGATCTTTATGTTTCTATATCTAACGTTGATCTTACTTTGATTATATATAATCAGCTCGTTATTAATGTAACTATTGCCTTAAAAATGGTTACTAATTTTTTTAATTATAAAAAGGGTTAACTTATGAAGACTTTCTTAATTAGTGTGTTAGCGATAACAGCGTTAAATGTATATGCACAAGTTAGTGATACCAGTGTTGAAATTTTTCCATTAAAGCCATATAAAACCGCAAAATTTGAGACACCTGAAAAAGATATTATTATTAATTTAGAGCTATTAAAAAAACCTGCAAAGGATCGATACTCAATTACGCTAGGATATGTCAAAGATATTACCATTTGTAATCTCAAGTCTTGTAAGACAAAATCTTTTAATAAGAATGAATTACAAATATCAACTCCAAGTATCAATTGGGCTAGTTTTAGTGCTCAAATTGAAAATATTGAAGTTAAAGCAACTATTTGTTCTGCTTTTTCAAAATCAATGTGTCAGAATAACGATATGGCATTAGGGTTGTCAGTATTAGAAACGCCGAACTTTTATCCAGATCCTATTAATGTATATTTCTTAAACCTAACTAAATAAAGTTACAAATATACTATATTGAAGCGTAATGATTATCTTGTATTACTAAGTGGAGATTTATTGTGAAGAAATTATTGGTAGTTTTGTTTGTATTTCAATCTGTTATCTCAATGGCAACGACAGTATTAAATGTGGAATCTCGGACAATTATTGTTCAAGGTAAAGGTATACCTTTTAATACTATAACTCAAGATAATGGTACTTGGGGGTACATGGGTAAGCAAGGGGAGAGTTTTAATGTTATTGTAAATAATTTATTAAATGAATCAACTGTTTTACACTGGCACGGAATAGTTTTACCGAATTCTCAAGATGGAGTTGATGGATTAACGCAGAACGACCCAATTCCACCACACGAAAGTATGGCATATAGTTTTACTTTAAATCATCATGGAACTTATTGGATTCATTCACATTACGGGTTGCAAGAGCAGATAGGTATTGAAGCACCATTAATTGTTCTTGATATGAACGATCATTTATATAAACAAGTAGTAGTTATGTTTCAAGATTTTAGTTTTAAATCTCCTGAGCAAATTATGAAAGATCTCAAGGGTGATACATCGACTACAGCAACACATAACCATAATATAGCTGTCGATAACATTGATTCTATGGATCATGATAATCATAAAGATCATTTAAATAGCATGCATAATATGCACTCAATGGAGGAAATGGATTTGAATGATGTTAAATATGATGCTTATTTAACAAACTATCATTCACCAGATATGCCGCAAATCACAAGAGTAAAGGCTAGAGATGTAGTACGTTTAAGATTTATAAATGGAGCATCAGCATCTAACTTTTGGATCAATCTTGGTAGACTTAATGGAACTGTTATCTCTGTAGATGGGCAAGATATTAAACCTATACGTGGAAATAAATTTCCTATAGCAATGGGGCAGAGAGTAGATATTTTGATAAAAATTCCAAAATCTGGTGGTGTATTTCCAATTTTAGGGCAAGTTGAAGGATTGAAAGATCAAACTGGATTAATTTTAACGACTAAACTAGATTATAAAGAAAATATTCCAGCATTGGCAAAAAATAAAGTACCAGCAATTGGTTATCAACTAGATAAAAAAATTGAATCTTTAAAACCAATTAAATTTATGTCATCAACAGGAATTACCAAACATTTTAATGTTGTATTAAACGGTGATATGGATAATTACAGTTGGACAATGAATAATCAATTGTGGCCTAATATTACACCATTAGTTGTTGATGATGGTGATTTAGTAAATATTACTTTTGATAACAAGAGTATGATGTCACATCCAATGCATTTACATGGTTATTTATTTAAAGTTATTAGTATAGATGGTAAGCCAACTAAAGGGTTTTTACGAGATACTATAATAGTAATGCCACATAGCAAAGTTACTGTGCAATTTGTTGCTGATAACCCTGGTAAATGGCTGTTACATTGCCATGTAGCATATCATATGGAAGCAGGTATGATGACTTATTTACAAGTAAATAAGTAAGGAGCTAGACATAATTAGGTATTTTGTGGTAGATTTATCCGCTACACAAATATCCAATTTATCTGGAATTAGTCGTAATTCCATTAACAAATACTTGATGGGTATTAGACAACGCATTTATGATTATTTTTTAATTGATTCATCGTTTAGTATGTTTGGTGATGTTGAATTAGATGAAAGCTATTTTGGTGCTCGTATAACGTGGTCGTGGCTCTTACGGATTAGAGGTAAAGTTTCTGCTGAATCTATTGTTCACACAGATGGTTGGCGTGGATATGGTGGATTGGTGGATATTGGTTATGATAAACACTTTTGTGTTAATCATAGTAATAGTGAGTTTGCTTATTAGCAAACTCACATAAATGGCATAGAAAGCTTTTGGTATTTTGCTAAAACATTAATATTAACTCATAGAAATATACAATATCAAATTCAATTTTAAAAATATGTGTAATGGTTTCTATCTTTTCGTAAGTTTGCCCATTTTGTAATAAATATTGTATTTCATTAAGTAGGGTATTCATATATGAAGATAATGAATTGCGTTGATTAAATTTCAACAAACCATTTATTAGACTGGCAATAATCAGATTTAAACCAGTAGTTGCATTGATGAATTTTGGATAGCGATTTAACTTATAAGTAGCAATGCAATAAGTTAAGCTAATTTTTATGATATTGATTAATAGACTTCTATCGTAATCAATTAATGAATGCTTGATTGTTGTGTTGCATAAATCTTCTGATAGCTGAGTAATTAATTGCTGAGATTTATCATTATGATTCTTTATATACAAATCTAATGAATCTGCAATATCTTTTTTACTCTTTGGTATTTTGAACATTAAAAAACTCCTGTATAAAACAGGAGCTATATTATTAAGAAAGTCAATTTTTATGAAGTCAAAAAATCGACCAACTACGTTTTTTGATATAATTATTAACTTTTAATAAATACGTTAATTAACATGACAAATAAAACAAAACACAAGAAAAATATAACAATATCTGTAATTATTGGTTTATTTTTAGTAGCTATCTCATTTTTTAACAATTTTTTAATATACTACATTAACTCTTTAGAATTACATGCATATAAAGAGTTATTTAAGATTGACTACTCATTCTTCTTAATAAATGAACCTGTAGATGTAACTTTTTTAGAGTTGCTTAATTCATTTGTATATGCATTGGGTAACTTAAAATTAAACATATGGGTTTTGATAATTATTATGTCCGCAACCATTATTTTTCCTATCTATATTACTTACAAGATTATTAATAGCAAACAAATTAAGAAAAATAATATCTTTATCAATATCTTACTATGTTTAGGAGTTATTGTTGTTTATTCTATATTTCTCGCCGTATTAATGGAGGCTTTAGCTGTTTCTGATAACTTAATAATTCAATTAAGACACAAATATTTAAATGAGCATAAACAATATTGTGAGGTTATAAATGGTAAAAGTCATGATGAATTTATTGTATTAGAAAACCCGTCAGCTCCATATAGACTAATACTTACAGAATATTCTATACAATACTATCATCCAACTGATGGATATGGTATATGGTATAAATTTACTAAACCAGATATTAAATCAATGAAGCAATACTGTATAGACGCACAAAAATCAAAATAAATATATAATAGACATTTGCGTCTTATTTTATTAACACAATAACCTATAATATCGAGGCTGCTATGACTTTAGTTTTTCTTGGACATGACTTATCATATAATGATAATAACGAAATAGAATCAGATGGTTTATTTGCTGTGGCTGATAGCGCAATTACGAGTCAAAATTATGATAAAACGAGTTTTTCAACACTATTAAGTGGATTTAAAAAAATTTATCCATTAGAGATTAAGGTTTATAAACCTTCATTTAAAGTTGATTATGATGGAGGTTATTTTAATGGATACCATTCAATAGAGTTTAACTCAAATGGATTTCTAGCTATTGCTGGAGGCACTTTAGTTATACAACATATTATGAATTCAATTAATAGCCATATGCAAAATTTGAGAATTAGTTGCTTTAATACTGAATATAAAATCATAAGAGAATGCCAAGTTAACCCATTAGAACAAAATTCTTCAACATATTGCCTTAATAATACTTTTGTAAAAAATGATTATATTGGATTAAATAAAGCAGAGATTTATTTTGAACATATAAAACATAGCATAGAAACAGCAATAGAGTCTGCAAAGCCTAAAGTTATACTTAATGAAAGCGATGTAAAACGCATTGAGTTTGAAATAGGAGTTGGGTTATATTGTCAGGTAGAGAAAAAATATATTTTAAAAGTTTTTAGATGCAAATCACGTAAAATAGATTCAGACCCAGATTCAGTAGAATATGGTTTTGATGTAAAAACTGAAACTATAGAAAAAAATAATATAGCTACTTTAGGACTCAGCCAATACGATGCTTGTGCCAAAGCCAAATTAGCTGCTATTATAGATAAAAGCCAATCATTACCAGATGAATTTTTCACATTTTTAAATGAATGTATCAAGAATAATATATCACCAGAAAATAATAATCAAAGATTTGCTATTAATTATCCTTCTATTTTATATATTTTAGAGATGAATCAACTATCGAAAATTAAGTATTTTGATGGTAGTGACATACAAATATTAAAGCTCTTATTTGATAAAAGTAAGTTCAGCTTTAGTATCAAAAATTCAAACATTTTAGAGAAGAATTGATTTAGCGAGATCAACTAATTTAATATTGCGCTTCTCATCATTTTGTGTTGAATTAATTAAATTTCTAAAGTGCTCAACATAAGTCAAAGATTTAGGTGGTGGTGTGTCTTTAGCATCATTAAATATATAACATGCTGAGATTTATCATTATGATTCTTTATATACAAATCTAATGAATCTGCAATATCTTTTTTACTCTTTGGTATTTCGAGCATGAAAAAACTCCTGTATAAAACAGGAGCTATATTAGTAAAAAAGTCAATTTCTATGAAGTCGAAAAATTGACTAACTATGTGTTTTATTACAGATATCTTAAAAATTAAATACATTAATTTAATGGTTTTTGATATGGTAAAATATTATTAATGTAACAAGCGTAATCTTGCAGATAAATTAATAAAAGATGATGATAATGAAAGCAAATATCCAGCAATACTTTGATAAAGAAAATAAAGAAAGTGAAGATTTTAAATATCTGACATATACTAAAATTGATGAACTAATCAATAAAGCAAGATTAATGGTCGAGTTATTCAAGGAGCATAAGCAAAACTTGATTAATAACGTCGTTACTATCAACATTAAGGTTATACAATAATGAGTAGACAGAGATTTACAATTGATGAAAGACTTGCTTTTTGGGAAGTATATGATAGAAAATGTATTCATTGCCAAAATCCAATTTTAGAGTTATCAAATCTTAGGATTGACCATTTGTTACCTGAGAGACTTGCAGATCAAAAATCAAAAGATGAATTATATGACCTTTTAGTAAGATATTCGCTTCCAAATAATTATAATATCTTTGACTATTATAATCTAGTTGCAAGTTGTTCAAAGTGCAACGGAATGAAAGCTGGCAAAACTGGATTAACTATAAACTCAGTAAAATTAGAAATAGCCTCATCTAATGCTCCAAAAATAGTAAAATAAGTTAATACATTCCGAAAAAAGATACTTGCCAATACGTTAGATCAACCGTCTACGATTCCATTTTTTTTTAAGTTTAGAGATACAAGTTTTAAAGGTCCATTAAGCAAAAGTAAGCTAGTTGATTTATATGATTTGCCTGTTTATGCTGGTGGTGTAGAAGACTTTGCACTTGAAGGATTTGGTAATTATAAATTAGAAAATCCACCACTAATAAACACAGTTTCTGAATATATTAGTGCTTTAAACGATGGGTGGTATGCATATACAACTTTCTCAATAAAAGTATCAGGATGGTTTAACGAAGCAAGATGTTTTTTGCATGCACTAGAGAATGCAAAACTACCTAAAATAAACTATTTGTCAGATAATCAATTTAATTTTAAAAAAATTAAGGAATTGTCTGATATGATAGCATATCCTTCTTATGTTCCTGAATTTGAAATGAAACACAATTCTTATCAGTTTAATAAAAATAGATCACTGAAAGATTATTTTGATTACTTATCATCACATCAAAATCCTGTTAAAATAGATAAACATGAAGAAGATATTTTGTCATTTGAAGCAGAACATACCTATTTTTATCTTAAAGAATTACTTAGAGCAGATATAAGTGGAAACGGTTACGAAGAAATATTATGCGTGTTGGGGTTACAGGTAGTAGATGGAAGTCTCGGTTTTTCTAGTGTTATTTTATTGCAAAAAGAAAGCCCAGATGCACTAGTAACATTCATATATTATGAATGTAGTTAGTCTATATAGTAAGTTATAGCATAATTAATTTATCTTATTAGAGTATAATGAAAATATCCCTTAGCATACTTCATACGAAATTGAATATACGACTAATGGTGTAAAAGACTACATTAAAGATGTTGATGATTATAAAGAGTTGCAAACTTATATTTTGGAAACAAAACCTATTTTTGAACAGTGATGTTTACTATGATTTATTGGCAATTTTGAGATTTATTAAAAGAAACCCGAATGACACGTATGCGATATTTAACCAATTTATTTTTGGTTATCCAGATTGTGTACACCTTGTCAGGTTCATAATGCAATATTAAATTATAGTGGATATGGATACGATAGCTTTATTCAAAAATTAGAGAATGCATATCAAAAATCATTATTTAAACCATTTGAGAAGATAATAATCTTTAGTTCTAAACTAATAATACAGAAGTAGAATACTTCATGAATAACGTGTTTTAATAAAATTGGACTCTATTTATGGAAAAGTTTTTTAATGAGAACAAAAGCAAAAGAGAATTTTTGTGTCGTTACTACAATATTCAAATCATAAGACGATACAGATTAATACCAGGACAAGACGTCAGAGGCATCTATAAGATTGTTAATGATTTAGTTTATGAATTCAAAGCTCAAAGTATTAATTACCCCAATAATAAGCCATTCTTTTTTCATACTGGAAAGCCAACTGGAGATGAATTTATTAAATTTGCGAAGATAATAGATGTGCCACCTGTTTTTAGCTTACTAGAAAATATTATACAAAATCCTATTGTAAATCATCAAAATAACATTGTAAACAATAATCAGCCAGCAAATTTACAAAACATAAATGACTGTAATAAAGAAATGCTATATATTTTAAATATATTCTTTTACTTATATGGGTTAGATACTAAATTACCTGCGTTTAAAATATATGAGAAGATTATTACTAATCAATTAACATTTCAAGAAAGTCTATTAAAAGGGATAAATACAATAATTTGTCATGGTTATGGATTTAGCGTGAAGTCATTATTAGATGATGCAGAGAAAAAATTAATACAAAATAACGTTACTCAGAATTTAGCTAATTTTAATTTTAATCATCTAATTCAATACTGCCAACAAAATCCATTACCATCTCCATCAATGTTTTAGTAATATAGATTTGTGTGCTTTAATCTGTTCTACATAGTAATTAAGGTCTTGAGTGTATTCTAATAAGTCAACCCTAAAATGAGTATTAGCAAACGCAGTATTTATAAATGTTAATAGTGCAGTTGCATTGTTTTCCATTTCATCAACTGATTTTGTAATTGATGTTTTTTGCTGCATAATATCAGTTAATTTTATAAACTCTTCATAATTATTTTCTAATAAAGCACTAAAAAAATCCAAGTCTCCATATTTCAAATTCAAGGCATATTCTTTTGTATCTTCGTACATCTCAACCAGCAGCTTAATATCAGTAATGTATTGATTTATATAATCATATATTAAAGATAATTCAATAACTTCTGGAGTTAGAATATGTTTATGTTCAATGATATTTTCTGCTAATTTTTGAAGACAAAAATCATTTAATTTCATGGTTACTTCCTTTCAATACTTCATCAATAGTTTGTGGTGTCAATATAAAGCTGTCTATATTATTTGGATTACTATACACATATCCATGCTGCCGACGAAGTAACTCACAGGCATTTAAAGCCTGGCAAGCGTCATCTTGATTGTCGTATGGAACTAATATATCTTTTATCCGATTATTATTTAAACCACCGTAAACCTTTCTTATACACCATGTTCCTAGTAAGTCTTCATGAAGTCCAAACCAATAAAAGCGTAGGGTGGTTTTATTTATCATGTATATCATTTCATTTTAGTAATAGTTGGGAATTACCATTAATCCCATTATTAATTGTTACTTTACTACCTTCTTCTTGTCCCTTATAATAAGCAGAGTAATCAGCATCTTTATAACTATGTTTCTTAGAATTAATTCTTGCAGCAGTTAATTCTATACCTTCATAGAAGCTCTTTTGATATTCAGCCACAGCAGATGAATGTTCTACTGAAGACAATGATGATGTAGGTTTAAACTTTAAAACTTCTTCTTCAATTGCTTTAATCCAAGCCATAGAAAATAATTCAGCACGTCTAGTTTTAGTATCTCGCTTCATACGATTATTCGTATGATTTTTTAAAAACTCAGTTCTTGATTTTTTTAGTAGCCTACTTAAAACTTCAAAAATATATCCAGCAATTACTATATCGTTATTGCTTCCAAAAAATCTAACTTCTTTGTTAAGTCCTGATGTAACTGCTGATACGTTAAATGTATGTTTTATTAAACCTATGAGTTTCCAATCAATACGGTCTGTCGTTCTACAGACTTTAATAAGATCGCTATTCGATATTTCATTTATTAATTCTGGATACTCTATACCATATTGTTTAGCAAGTGCATAAGCTTGTTTTAATGCAATAGCAGCCTCATTAGCATTTGCTGATTTAGACAGAGCAAAACATTTTTTAATTTTATCTAGTATTTTTTGTTTATTCATAATAATTCCTAACGCTATTAAACATTAATTGCAATATTTTCTTGTAATGAATTAAATGCAATGACTGGTAAATCAATAATCTTATTAATTGTTTCTTGAGAGAAATTCAATTGATATTGGTTTTTATTATTATCAAGGTATCCATTTAATTTAAAAAGCTTGTGTTTATATAACTTATCATTTTGTTGTCTTTCTGTAGCATGGAAGTTTTTTATAATATCTACAAAGTTATAACTACTTGAAGAACAAATATCATTGTTATTCAATATACTAGCAGTTGGTTTTAAAGCCTCTGTTGCAAAATATAAAGATTTCTTCTTTAAGCATTTTTTGATATTTTTAGATATTTGTAATGTAGGAGAAAATATTGCAGCATTAAATAATGATTGCGTTTCTTTTGCTACTTCAATTAAGTTATAAAAATTCATTGTTTTATAACCATCTAATGTAGATTGTACAATTACTAGAAATAAGTAAATACATGGTATAGCTAACCGTGAAGCTACTGTAATATCGCTATTTATAGCAATTATCATAGGTTCTTCATAATTAATTGACATCTTAAATGTATTGATGAATAATGTGTTATTTCTTACATCATTACTTAATAATTCATAAAAATCTTTTTCAAATAAACAATTACTTTGATTAGATTGTAATGATAGTAGGGTATTCATATGTTCATCAGCATTGATGATATATCCATGCTCATTTATTGTTATTGTATGCTTAGGAGTAAAAGCTCTTTGAATAAAGTTTATTTGTGTTTTATTCATCATTAGAACTCCACATAAAACTAAATAACTCAAAAATTAGATGCTCAATTGATCCATTAGTAAAGTTACTATTAACTTGTAGTTTATTAGTTTTATTAGCGTGCCATAGTGCATACAAGAAGCCAAGATAGGTAAAGCTAAAGCCTTTTATAATAACGTGACCAGGATTAAGAATTTGCCTTACTAACTTATCAAATTTATTATCAAAATTAAACGTAGTATTCAGCGTTTTAACAGT
>JAQUVM010000105.1 GCA_028693355.1 Burkholderiales bacterium | reverse complement strand
CACCCATCACAAACAATTAATGTTGTTTATCCAGATGGTACTCGTACAGAATTAAATATTAAACATTTTTATGGTGTGATCCAATCAGCCTGGGAAGGTTTAGTAGAAGTTGATGCAACAGTTATTCTTGATGAAGCATTACGTAATATTTATGATGGCGTAACTGAAGATGAAGTATATAAAGCTATTATTTTAGCTTCTCGTCAGTTGATCGAAAATGAGCCTGCATATAACTCTGTAACTGCTCGTTTGCTATTACATACAATTCGTGAAGAAGTATTAGGTTATGAAGTTAGCCAAGTTGGTATGTTAGATACATATAAAAAATACTTCCCAGATGCGATTAAAAAGGGTATTAAAGCTGAATTATTAGATAAACGCTTAGCTGAGTTTGATTTAGAAAAATTAGGTGCAGCATTAGATGCTCGCCGTGATTTGCAATTCAAATATCTAGGACTACAAACTTTATATGATCGCTATTTTTTACATATCAAAGGTCAGCGTATAGAATTACCGCAAACATTTTTTATGCGTGTAGCAATGGGATTATCATTAAATGAAGTTGAACGTGAAAAACGCGCGATTGAATTTTATAACATCTTATCAACATTTGATTTTATGTCTTCAACTCCGACTTTATTTAACTCTGGAACTTTACACTCTCAGCTATCTAGTTGTTACTTAACAACTATTTCTGATGATTTAATTGGAATTTATGATGGTATAAAAGAAAATGCTTTACTATCTAAATTTGCCGGTGGACTTGGAAATGATTGGACACCTGTACGTGCTATGGGATCTCACATAAAAGGTACAAATGGTAGTTCACAAGGTGTTATTCCATTTCTTAAAGTAGTAAATGATACAGCCGTTGCAGTAAACCAAGGTGGTAAACGTAAAGGTGCAGTATGTACATATTTAGAAACATGGCATGCTGATATTGAAGAGTTTTTAGAGTTACGTAAAAATACAGGTGATGATCGTCGCCGTTGCCATGATATGAATACAGCAAATTGGATTCCTGATTTATTTATGAAGCGTGTTCATGAAGAGGGGAATTGGACATTATTTTCACCTGATGAAGTACCCGATTTACATGACAAATATGGTAAAGAATTCGAAGTTGCTTATGCTAACTATGAAAAGCTTGCAGCTGAAGGTAAGTTAAATGTAAGTAAAACGATTCCAGCGTTGCAATTATGGCGTAAAATGTTAACAATGTTGTTTGAAACAGGTCATCCATGGGTTACATTTAAAGACCCTTGTAATCTTCGCTCACCTCAACAACATGTTGGTGTAGTACATAGTTCAAACTTATGCACAGAAATCACCTTAAATACCAATGATAAAGAAATTGCGGTATGTAATCTAGGCTCTGTAAATTTAGTTAATCATTTAACGGATAATGGTTTAGATTTAGAAAAATTAAAGAAAACTATAGCAACTGCTATGCGTATGTTAGATAATGTAATTGACATTAATTTTTATCCTGTAATCAAAGCGCGTAATTCAAATTTAAAACATCGCCCAGTTGGACTTGGTTTTATGGGATTCCAAGATTGTTTACATTTGTTACGTATTCCTTATTCTTCAATTGATGCAGTTACTTTTGCTGATAATTCAATGGAAGCTATTGCATACTATGCATACTATGCTTCTAGCGAGTTAGCAAAAGAGCGTGGACGCTATTCAACCTATGATGGTAGCTTATGGTCTAAAGGTATCTTGCCAAATGATTCTATTCAGTTACTGGCTGACTCTCGTGGTAGCGAAGAATATTTACAAATGGATACATCTAGCACATTAGATTGGGATTCTTTACGTGAAAAAATTCTAAAAGATGGTATGCGTAATTCCAATTGTCTAGCAATTGCACCTACTGCGACTATCTCAAATATTATTGGTGTTTCTGCTTGTATTGAGCCGACGTTCCAAAATATATTTGTTAAATCTAATTTATCTGGTGAGTTTACAGTTGTAAATGAATTCCTTGTTCGTGATTTAAAACAACGTGGACTATGGGATGAAGTAATGCTTGGTGATATTAAATACTTTGATGGTAGCTTGGAGCGTATTGAACGTATTCCAGAAGATTTACGTAAACTCTATGCTACAGCATTTGAAATGGATCCATCATGGTTAGTTGAAGCTGCTAGTCGCCGCCAAAAATGGTTAGATCAAGCTCAATCATTAAATTTATATGTTTCACAACCATCTGGACGTAAACTAGATGAATTGTATAAATTAGCTTGGAAACGAGGACTTAAAACAACTTATTACCTAAGAACACTTGCTGCTACTTCTGCTGAAAAATCAACAGGACGTGGTGGTGAATTAAATGCGGTATCAGCAGATGGTAGTACTGGTCAATTTAGCTCTCGAGTTAATGTTGATTCAACTCCTGCTACAGATGCTAAATTTTGTTCTATAGATAATCCTGATTGCGAAAGCTGTCAATAAATAAGTTATAGTTTTTAGTTAATAAAAGCATCATTAAAATATAATGATGCTTTTATCTTAGTAAACGGAGTATTTACATGAGTTGGATATTATTAATAGTTGCAGGTATATTTGAAGTATTATTTGCATTTTGCTTGGGAAAAGCAAAAACTACGATAAATAATGAAATGTATCTATGGTATCTTGGTTTTTTTATTTCATTAGTTGTTAGTATGGGATTATTAGTGAAAGCTACTCAAACACTTCCTATAGGAACAGCATATGCGGTATGGACTGGAATTGGTGCAGTTGGAACTGTATTAGTTGGTATCTTTATCTTTAAAGAACCTGTTACATTCTTAAGAGTATTTTTTATTGTGACACTAATTTGTTCAATAGTTGGCTTAAAAGCTGTATCGCATTAAATTTAACGATTACAGCTTTAAAACTATTAAGTTTAAATTCTAGCCGTTTTTATTACTTTTTTTTATATAATTACGTGGCTTATTTGTACTTGAACTAGGTTTGCTCGATGGTGATCCACTTACGCTGTGTGGTTTTTTACTACTTGCTGAGCTAGTTCCACTTTTATTCTTAGCAAAAGTGCTTTGCCCATTATTAGAAGTCCTTTTAACTTCTGATTGTGCTGCAACTTTTCCAAAATTATGCTTCTTTTTTGGTGCTAATTTACTATCTTTAGATCTTGATATTACTCTAAAATCTGCATAATTTTCTGGAGCAAAGCCATCTATTATTTCTTCGGAAATTTGCTGCCCAATTTTATGTTCTATATCCAATAATAAACGAATTTCTTCTTTAGCAACCAATGAAACAGCAAAACCTTCTTTACCAGCACGCCCAGTTCTACCAATACGATGTACATAGTCCTCTGGAACATTAGGTAAATCATAGTTTACAACATAACTTAGGTCAGAAATATCAATTCCTCTTGAAGCAATATCAGTTGCAACTAAAGCTTGTAATTTTTGAGTTTTAAATTCTTCTAAAATACGATTTCTTGCATTTTGCATTTTATTACTATGAATAGCCTCAGCAGGTACTCCGTTCTTGCTTAAAAAATATGCAAGCTTATCAGCACCATGTTTGGTTCTAGAAAATATTAAAACTTGATGCCAATTTTTATTTACTATTAAGAACCTTAGTAAATCACGCTTTTTAGTAGCTTCAACTGGATAAACTCTATGAGTTATTAGTGGGGCAGTTGCATTATTTGCTGTAGCTTCTACTAATTTTGGATTATTTAAGAATCCTTCAGCAAGACGCTTAATTTCAGGAGAGAATGTTGCTGAAAACATTAGATTTTGGCGTTTAACTGGTAATAAATCCATTATTTTTTTTATATTATGTAAAAACCCCATATCAAGCATTCTATCGGCTTCATCTAGTACCAATGTTTGCACACCAGATAAGTCAATAGTTTTTTGAGATACATGGTCTAATAAACGTCCAGGTGTGGCAACTAATATATCAACACGGCTTTGTAGACGTTTAATTTGAGATTTAATACCAACCCCACCAATCATCGACATATTCGTCAATTTAAGATGAGTACTATATGCCGCAATATTTTCTGTAACTTGAATAGCTAATTCTCTAGTTGGTACTAAAACTAGGGCTCGAATCTTTGGACGACCACTTGATGGGCCCTTGATTGATTTATCTGATAATTTATGTAAAATTGGTAGTACAAAACCAGCCGTTTTTCCTGAGCCTGTTTGTGAGCCAGCTAATAAATCATGGCCATCTAAAATAATTGGAATAGCTTCTGCTTGAATCTTTGTTGGTTCAGTGTATCCTTTTTCGGTAACTGCACGAATAATTTCATCTGATAGACATAAGTCTGTGAATGTCATAATTTTCCTGATATAAAAATAATAATACGGATATGTTTTTGCGAAAACCACACAAGTGATTATTAGAGTATTAGATTAATTTCTTAAAGTTATAGATTATAACATTAAAATGAAATGCTATTTATAAATCAGTTTCTATCACATTTCATAATTAAAGCTCTATAACTTTAATGATGGCAATAAATTTTGCTTTGAGATTATTTTAAGATATTAATCAGTAATTTACTAAGCTGATGAAAAATAACCAACGATAAAATAGATACTAGATAGATACCACCAAACCACAATAGCTGTCTTGTTCGTAAAGATAATTTAATAGCTGATTTTTTCATGATCTTGAACCTTTCCACCAAAAATATGATAGGCATAAGCTGTGTAAAATAATAATAATGGTAATAATACGGCAACTCCATAAAGCATTATCATTAAAGCTCCATCATCAGCCTTAGCTTGCATAAAAGTAATTTGATGCGGTACTAAATATGGTAAGTTGCTAATTACAAAAGCAATGTATGCCATAAGAAACACACCAATTAAAGTCATAAATGGTAATTGCTCAATTCTTTTTTTAATGGCCAAAGCATGTAATCCCATTAATAATATAATTACAATAGTAAACAACACCATAAAAGGTGAGTAATCTAACTTAAATCCACTAATATAATCAGGTGAGCTTGTTTCTGGAGAATAAAAACCTACAAATAATATCGCAACTAGCAAAAACCACTGGAGCTTTGAAGAAATACCAAATAACTGTGTTTGTAAGTTACCAGTTGTTTTTTTAATTAGCCTTGCCGAACCTAATAAGCTATAACCAATTACTAAGG
>JAQUVM010000026.1 GCA_028693355.1 Burkholderiales bacterium | reverse complement strand
CATCAATATCAAAAGTTACTTCAATTTGTGGAGTACCTCGAGGAGCTGGAGCAATACCACCTAGGTTTAATTGACCCAATGATTTATTACCCGCAACTACTTGACGCTCACCTTGCAACACGTGAATTGTAACTTCTGGTTGACTATCAGCCGCAGTAGAGAAAACTTGCGACGCTTTAGTTGGAATCGTAGTATTTTTATTGATTAATTTAGTCATCACACCACCCATAGTTTCAATACCTAGGGATAATGGAGTTACATCAAGCAATAATACATCTTTACGATCACCAGATAAAACAGAACCTTGAATAGCGGCACCAACAGCAACTGCTTCATCAGGATTCACATCTTTACGAGCTTCTTTACCAAAGAATTCTTTAACTTTATCTTGTACACGAGGCATACGAGTTTGTCCACCAACCAAGATAACATCATCGATATCGCTAGCTGATAAACCTGCATCTTGTAATGCTACACGGCACGGCTCAATTGTACGATCAACTAAATCTTCTACAATTGATTCAAATTTAGCACGAGTAATTTTATTTACTAAATGCTTAGGCCCTGTCGCATCCATAGTAATATATGGTAAGTTAATTTCTGTTTGAGCAGCTGAAGATAATTCAATTTTAGCTTTTTCTGCAGATTCTTTCAAACGTTGTAATGCCATCACATCTTTTTTAAGATCTATACCTTGTTCTTTTTTGAATTCATCAATAATAAACTCAATCAAACGTTGATCAAAATCTTCACCACCTAAGAATGTATCACCATTTGTTGACAATACTTCAAACTGACTTTCACCATCTACATCAGCGATTTCAATGATAGATACATCAAATGTACCACCACCTAAATCATAAACAGCTATTTTACGATCTTTACCTTCTTTTTTAGCTAGACCAAATGCCAAGGCAGCAGCTGTTGGTTCATTAATAATACGTTTAACATCAAGACCAGCAATACGACCAGCATCTTTAGTAGCTTGACGTTGACTATCATTAAAATAAGCAGGAACAGTAATAACAGCTTCTGTTACAGCTTCACCTAGATAATCTTCAGCTGTTTTTTTCATTTTTTTCAAAATTTCAGCAGAGATTTGTGGAGGAGCTAACTCTGTATCATTTACTTTAATCCATGCATCACCATTTGCAGCTTTTACAATGCTATACGGCATAAGATCAATATCTTTTTGCACTTCTTTTTCTTCAAAACGACGACCAATCAAACGCTTTGATGCATAAATAGTATTTCTTGGATTTGTAACAGCTTGACGTTTAGCAGGAGCTCCGACTAATGTTTCACCATCTGTGTATGCAATAATTGATGGCGTAGTACGTGCACCTTCTGCATTTTCGATAACTTTTGGTTGACCATTTTCAACAACAGCCACACATGAATTTGTTGTACCTAAATCTATACCTATTATTTTACCCATTATATTATTCCTTCTTTTGGTATTCTCTATCTTATGATTAAGCGTTTATTTACACTTTAAAAACATGCTGAATATAATTATATATTTACATCAGCATATTCTTATTAGTGCATTTAGATCTAATCAAAATACGTTGAACACTTATTTTGTTTTAGTATCTTTTGCAATACTGTTTTTCTTAATTTAGTAGATAATGTTATTTTTTGAAATTTCAAGAGTTTTTTTAGATATTTTTTAAAAAAATAAAATGTAATATATTAACTATAAAAAGCAGAAGATTTTTGCCCTAATTTATCCCAATTAATTGTTAAAAAATTATCCGCAGATTCCCTACCGCTTTTAAACAAAGCATTTATAAAATCTTCACTTGTATTTAACTTACTTGAGGTATGTAGATCCTGTACCACAACATCAGCATTTATTGAATGTAAATATACTGGTTTAGCACTAATACCTAATTGATTAATTAAATCAATAGCTCTAAGCTCGGTCATTAAATTAGAATTAAAGAATAAGGTGTTAATCCTATCCATAATATCATTTGTACTTGTAGGTACTTTTTTTATAGCAGTCGGTTCAATTTGCACAACTAAAATATCTGATGAATTAGTATTTGTAATTAATGGTAATAATGTAGGATTAGCTGTATAGCCACCATCCCAGTATAACTCGCCATCAATCTCAACTGCGGGAAACATAAATGGTAAACAAGCTGATGCCATAATCACATTTAGAGCAATCTCATCATTATTAAAGATTTTTAACTGTCCGCTTTTAACGTGAGTAGCTGAGATAAATAATTTACAAACATTTTTCTTTTTAAGTTTATCAAAGTCAACCACTGCATCTAAAATAGTTTCCAATGGGTTTAAATTTGGTAAATTTAAATTATATGATGAAATATTTTTAGTTAGTGACTGGAAAAATTGATATGGCGAAGACTTCTCTACTTTATCAGTGCTGAATATCTTATTAAGATGATTAGACTTAAATAAGCCAAATTTTCCAGCGTTACTAACCGCATGCCAAAATTCAGATAATTTATCTCGCGCCACAGATGAACCGCCTATAGAAAGCCCATAAGCCACTAACACAGCATTCATAGCTCCGGCACTAGTTCCTGATATACCATCAATCTCAAGTTCATCTTCTTCAAGAAGTCTATCTAAGACACCCCAAGTAAAAGCCCCATGAGATCCACCACCTTGTAGCGCAAGATTAATTTTCTTTTTCATGATTTATGAAATCATATTATTTAGCAACAGTTACCATAGCAGCGCGTAGAATGCGGCCATTTAACATATAACCTTTTTGCATTACTGAAACAATAGTATTTGATTCCTGATCATGCTCTTCAACAGTGCTCATTGCTTGATGTAAATTAGCATCTAGCTTATCTTTTGCTGATGGGTTAATTTCTTTTATTTGTTGAGTTTCAAATACTTTAACCAATTGCTGTAAAGTCATATCAACACCCATTTTCAGCATATCAAAATTACCAGACTGATCTTTTAATGCCATCTCCAAGTAGTCTTTAACTGTAACAATTTCTTTAGCAAAGTTTGATATAGCAAAGTCGCGAGCCTTTTTTATCTCTTCTTGATTACGACGTTGATTATTTTGCATTTCAGCAACTAAACGCAAATGATTATCCTTTAGCTCAGCAACTTCTTTTTCTAACTTTTCAACTTCAGTTAATTCTACAATCGGCTCAGCGCTTTCTTCCAGACCTACTGCATCATTAATAATTTCTTCGTTAGTAACTTCTTGATTATTTGTATTTTCCATAGTAATTAATCCATAAATATTTATATAATTTACATAATGATATTTTATATAATAGTATTATATGCTAGTTTTTCAAGATATAATTCAATTTATTTTCTATTCAATAATAGAGTGGATTATATGACAATCACGCTATAAATGATAAAGATATCAAACAAAACTTTATATCTAACACTCCTTATATGTAGTAATAATATCTGACAATTATGATTTTATATAATGTAACAATTAAGAGCACTTAAAGACAAATTTGCAGGCAGAATATTTTCTTGTTAGAATTATAGCTTTTGGAGGTTAATATAAATGAATAAGAATAATAAAGGTTTTACAATTATAGAATTAATGATTGCAATTGCGATTGTTGGGATTCTTGCCGCACTTGCCATTCCTGCGTACAATAACTACTTAAATCGTTCAAAAGCATCAGAAGCTTTTACAATGGCAGTGCCATACAAAATAGCTATTGCTGAATGCTTACAAAATGGTAACAATAGTATCGAATGTAAATCTAGCGAAAAAGGGATACCGACTGAAGCTGGTGGGCGATATGGTAATATCAAAGCGCTTGATGGTGCTGTTAATTATCAATTTAATAATACGGACGCTAAACTAAAAGGTACAATTGTACAATTAAAAGCTATTGAAAGTAGTGGCACAATTTCTTGGAGCTGTGCTTATAAATTATCAGCAGACTCTGCAAAAGCAGGAATTGATGCCACCATATTTCCAAGCAGTTTATCGTGTAATCAAAGTTCTAACTTATCTTATTAATATACAATGAAAAAAAAATATATCTTTAATACAGCGAACATCCACCTTAAAGCTGATAAATCTCTGCAAAACATCAGAGATAATATTTCACACTTAGAATTAATTAATGACAAAATTCGTCAGCAGTTACCACATCTTGCAGAAGTGTCTCATTGCGGAGCAATTGATTACATTGCCAATACGATTGTTATTTTTGTCAAGAATAATGCATCGATGTATCAAGTTAACAACTCGATTTCAAGTATTGAAGATATATTAAAATCTAACGGGTTTTTCTTTGATAAGTTTTTGGTAAAAGTAAACCCAAATGCTACAACCATAATAAAACCACAAAATAAACAAAGATTACTAACAACTAAACAAATTGACTCACTAACAAAAATTGCTACCGCTATTGGAAAACCAGAATTAATATCTCAAGTAGAAGAAAATAATCAAGCAAATAATTTAGACGATGAAGACCTAGAAATTAAGTTATAGCAAACTTCAAATTAAATTATTTCATTTGATGCTTGAAAGAGTTTATTATGAAAAAGTTCTTATTGTATTGTAAGTAACAAGTCAACTTACTCAATGGTAGTAATACATGTCCAAAAAATGGGCGGTGGTATTTAAACAAACCATGACAACAACTATTTACCATATATAAATCTTTCTTTTGACTATTGCGAATACATATCTCTGATATAATCCCAATATATAAAACATAAATTGTATCATCATGAAAACATTACAAGACTGGTTTTTGACATCACCAGTAGGCAAATATATTTTGCGCAAAGAGCGTGATTTTTATACCAATAATGTGAAAAATATTTTTGGTAAATTTTCTTTACAAATTGGTATGGATAAAACTAATCTTCTATTAGGTAACAAAATTGTTAATCACTATAATGTGACACGCGATATTAATGCACTAGCACAATTTTTACCGATTGCTAATGATTCTATAGATTTAATAGTTTTATCGCATTATTTAGAAGAGCACAATGATTATAAACAAATCATAAAAGAATGTAATCGCATCCTTGCTCCAAATGGCAAATTAATTATCAGCTGTCTAAATAGACATAGTTTAATTTATTTCTTTAGAAACAAAGCTAAGTTAGATAAATATTATTTTAGAACTGTTACTGAAATTGAACAAGCCATGAGAAATAATAAGCTTAATATTTGTGGTGGAAAATTTTTTAGTTATACACCACCTATTAGATCTAATATTAAGTTACGTCGGTTGGAAATTTTTAATAAAATGGGCGATAGATGGTTTCCAACATTTGCAAATTCATTTACAATTATTGCAGATAAAAAAATTATTAATCATACACTTCGTATGTCTAACCCTATATTTAAACAATCATCAACCAACACTAATCCAATAATGAATACTACATGCAACAAGAACTAACTATATACACAGATGGCGCATGCAAAGGAAACCCAGGCATTGGTGGCTGGGGTGCGATCCTTATGTATGGCAAT
This sequence comes from Burkholderiales bacterium, assembly GCA_028693355.1. Classification (GTDB taxonomy): domain Bacteria; phylum Pseudomonadota; class Gammaproteobacteria; order Burkholderiales; family UBA11063; genus Aquella. Next base: position 19,563 of record JAQUVM010000026.1, on the reverse strand, counting down.
GCTAAAAAAGAAATTTATGGTCGAGAAGAACATACTACAAATAATCGAATGGAATTAATGGCTGTTATCGAAGCACTAAAATCTCTAAAACGAGATTGTAAAATTCAAATATTCACTGATTCACAATATGTGCAACGAGGAATGCTTGAATGGATAGATGGCTGGAAGAAAAAAAATTGGAAAAATGTGAAAAATCCAGATTTATGGCAAGAGTTAGATAAACTGGCATCATCTCATAGTATTTCGTGGAACTGGGTACGCGGACATAGCGGTGATAAGTATAACGAACGTGCTGATGAATTAGCTAATTTAGCTATTAGCAGCCATGTCTAACTTTGCTAAAGTTTATTGGGATAACAACGTACCAATATCCGAAGAGTTCGGAGATAGATACTTTTCTGATTGTGGTGCTATTGAAGAAACAAAATATGTTTTCTTAGAACATAATCAACTTAAAGAGCGATTTAATAATTTACAAACTAATGAAAAATTTATAATCGGCGAAACAGGCTTTGGCTCCGGCTTAAACTTTTTCACAACTTGCGCTCTATGGCAAGAACAACAGAATATAAAGAGCCAATTGCATTATATAAGTTTTGAAAAACATCCTTTAAAACCTAATGATTTATACAAAATTATTAGCAGTATTCCAGAATTTAATATCTTTTGCGATGAATTCATTCCTCAATATAAACTATTATTTGATGGATTTCATCGTATCTTTATAGCTAAGAATATTTACCTTACTTTAATTATTGGTGATATTGAAGAAACTATCACGCAAGTAATTCATCCTATAGATGCATGGTTTTTAGATGGATTTAATCCAAATAAAAATATAGCTATGTGGAGCGATAAAACTATCAGTCAAATAGCAAGATTAAGTAGCCATAAAACTACATTTGCAACCTTTACAGCAAATTCTAATGTAAGAAAAACCCTAATTAAAAATGGATTTAATGTATATAAAGATAAAGGTTTTGGCATAAAGCGTGAAATGTTGTTTGGTAATTTCTCTGGCACTTTACAAACAAAATACGAGAAACCATATTATGCGATCTCTCATAATAACATAGTTAAGGATATTGCAATTATTGGAGCTGGCATATCTGGTGCCACAACTGCGTATGCTCTAGCAAAAAGAGGATATAAAGTCACAGTATATGAAAGAAATAGTATGCCCGCTAGTGAAGCTAGCGGCAATTATCAAGCAATGCTTTATGGTAGTTGGAGTTCATTTGATGGTGAGTTAACAAAACTTAGCAAAAGCTGTTATCGTTACGCACATTACTTAATTACTTATTTATTAGAAAAAGATAGCGAATATCAAGAATGTGGTATTGTGCAATTAGCACATAATAAACAACAAGCTAAACGTAATGTTCAACTGATATCAGATAATAAATTAGAAGAACTAGTTTCTATAGATACTCATTATGAAAAAAATACAGTAAAATTATCTAGTGGCTTATGGCTTCATCCACCAGCATTGGTAAATAAATTATTATCGCATCCAAATATAAAATTAATCTGTGATACAGAAATTGTTCAAACTAATTTAATAGCTGAAAATAAGTGGATGCTACTTACACAAAATAATATAAATTTTACTCATGATGCTTTAGTTATTTGTAATTCTTTTATGCTTAATCAATTTGAACAAACTAAAAATATTGATATCCGTAAAATCCGTGGGCAAATAACCGAAGTTAGAGGCGATAATCAATTGAATACGGTGCTCTGCGGCTCAGGATACATAACACCACCCCTTAACAATAAATATACACTTGGAGCCACTTTTGATTTTGAAAACATTTCAACTAATGTTACTGAAAAAGATAATTTAGAAAACATTGCAAAACTAAGTGAAATATTACCAGAAATAGCCAAAAATATTGATTTAAGCACTATCAATGGTAGAGCAAACATCCGCGTAAGCACTTATGATTATTTACCAATTGTGGGTCCTATTAGTGATGAAACATGGTTTAAAGCTACTTATAACCATATAAGCAAAGATAAAAATTTCCGCTTCAATAATGAATGCAAATATTTACCTAACTTATATATACACACATCTCATGGATCAAAAGGCATGATGAGCGCCCCAATTTGCGGTGAATTAATTGCAGACTATATTGATAATAGTCCATTGGCAATTATAGAAACATTGAGAACTATGATGCACCCAAACCGATTATGGGTGCGTGATTTAATAAGAAACTCTTAAACATAATCATAAGAGTACCTATATAATACATAAAAACCATCTACATATAATTTAATTATTTACCCTACCGGTAAGATTAATCGCTACAGTATTCGAATATCCCCAAGTTGCAAAGCTCCATGATTGTAAATATGCTGTTCCAGTAGGACTACCATCTAGCTCAAGTTTTGAGATTGCAATTTCATTACAAGGAATAGTAACTGTAGCCGTATTTCCAGTTGCAGTCCCAGAACCATTCTCAAATTCAATGATATAAGAATCATCAGCAGGATTAGAATTTAATCCAACCCCAGTTTGATAATCATAACCATTACTTAAACCACTTATCGTTAAAGTAACTGATTCATTACTTAAAACACTACCATCACAAGTTGCCTTATTTGTTGAGAGATTTAAATTTTGACTTGGGTTAATATCCACAGTACTAACACCAACACTGCAAGCAGTAACACAACAAACACTTAAAGCAATCCATAACCTTTTCATGATAATCATTTATCATATCCTTTTAAAATATCCTTGTTATATAAGTTTTAATAATTTTTCATTATCAACAGGGGTATATTTTATAAGATATGCTATGGCACTTATGTCTACTAAAAGTAGACATATCTATTATATAATGATATAATCTCTTTGATTTTTAAATAACCATATTTACCTTTATCATTTTTAGATATAGTTCTAATCATATGCTAGATTCCATTTTTAATAGTCCTAATTCCTCAACAATATTAAAAACTTTGTTAAAAAACAATATGTCAGCAATTATTGAATATCCTAGCTATAAAATTCTTGCTTGTTCAGAAAGTCTTTCTCCTGGCAAAAACTTGAGTGGCTTTATACCAAGACATGCCCCACATGACTTTTCTAGAATATCAGAAGCACTTAAAGACGCAACTATAAATTCAGAATAATTGGGATCACCTCAAGTTGGTTAGTCATCTTTAAAAGGGATTCTCTATCTTCTTTAGAGCTCTTTCGCCTTGATGATATACCTATATTTCACAATGGTGAATTAGTTGGTATAAATTGTTCATTTAATGAAATTAGTTTAAATAATATATCCATTATGAACAATTTAATCCACCATAATTTACAAAATAATGATGATGAAAATGGAAATATATGTAACAACCTATCTGAAATGGAAAAACAAGTATTATTTTTAGCTGCGTTAAATAAGTCTAATAAACAAATATCTTTAATTAATGAAAGTTTAGGTATAAGAAAAACGGACTACAACACAATAAAAGCTTTGATGAGCCAAAGAATTTATAAAAAACTCAACGTAGGATCACTAGATAAAGCTGTAGTTAGAGCAATTGAAACAAAACAGCTCGACAAAATACCTGAATCATTACTAAACTATCTGTTAAAAGATTTTTACCTGATTGAAACAAAAAAAGATTGTATATCCATATAATAATCTTGCTAATAAGGCTGCAGCACAATTCAATAATAGATCAAATTTCCAAATATATAAATGCATGATGAGCGCACAACTTCGCGGTGAATTAATAGCAGATTATATTGATAATAGTCCATTATCAATTATAGAAAAATTAAGAACTATGATGCACCCAAACCGATTTTGGGTGCGGGATTTAATATTTAAGTATAATATGATACTAAAATTTCTGTATATGCCTAATCACTAAGACCGTTCACCTCAACTTCATCTCTACAAAAAATAAAGATATATTTTCAATGGCTAATAATCCTTTCATAATAAATATTAAAGGATTATTTATTAATAAAAACTTGCTAATTACAAATTGTTGCATTATCAACAAGAGTATATTTTATAAAAAATGATATAATATATATACTACTTTTTTGATTAGGTTATAAATACATGCTCCGTGATATCTTTAATAGCCCAAATGCATCAATAATACTAAAAATTTTGTTGCAAAATAGTATGTCTGCAATTATTGAATATCCAAGCTATAAAATTCTAGCACATTCAGAAAATCTTTCACCAGGCCTAAATTTGAATGATTTTATGCCAAGAGATACTTCTCATGATATTGCTAGAATATCACAACACCATGGAGAAGAAGCTCATAAATTTAGAATAAATCGAATAACCTCAAGTTGGTTAGTTACATTTAAAAGGGAGTCACTGTCATCCCTAGAACTATTTCGTCTAGATGATATACCTATATTTCATAATGATGTGCTAGTTGGTATAAAGTGCTCATTTAAGGAAATTACATTAAATGACATATCGTTTATGAATATTTTACTAGATACTAATTTATTGGATCCTGATGAAAATATAAAGAAAAATAATAACCTATCAGAAATGGAAAAACAAATACTATTTCTAGCCGCATTAAATAAATCTAATAAACAGATATCTGCAATAAATGAAAGCCTAGGCATCAGAAAAGTTGAATACAGTACTATAAAAACTTTAATAAGCCAGAGAATTTATAAAAAATTAAATGTTAAAACATTAGATCAAGCAATAACAAAGGCAGTTGAAACAAAACAACTTAATAAAATACCAGAATTGTTGCTAAGCTCTCTATTAAGAGATTACTACTTAATTGAAACAAAAGAAAATTATATAAATATATAACTTCATTAGCTATAAACCAACAATAATGCTACTATAGATCTCAAACCTTTGCTCTAAAAGCAGTAAAATACCCAGCATTCTGCAATAATTACGGTTTAATAATAAATGATAACTAAAGGATATACGTGGAACGAAAATATTTAGGAATATGTGCAGGATTAATGTCTGGTGTACTATGGGGAATTCCATTTGTAGCTCCACTTATATTACAAAACTTCACCCCGTTAGATATTACATTTGGTCGCTTTGTTTTTTTTGGATTAATTGGTTTATTATTTATACCACGATTAAATTATGTGTGGAAATCTCTAGATCGAAAAAGTAAAATAGAGCTTCTATTTCTATCAAGCATTGGATTTTGGGTTTATACACTATTACTTACATTTGGGATTCAACACTCTGATGGCGTATTAGCAAGCTTAATTATTGGTATGATACCATTAACTATAACTATATTTAGCCGCCCAAAACTTACTCCATCATTGATAATTGGAATTGTTGTATTATTATTTGGATTTAGTTGTTTATTCTCACCTGAGAGCATATCAATACAAACGTTACGAAAATACTCATCTGGGATATTAGTTCTTTTAGTTGCATTATTTATGTGGACAATATTTGCAATTCGATTTGCTAGGTTTGCAGCTCTAAGACAACACATCAAAAGTTTTGATCTAAGTTCAATAATTGGTGTAATTAATTTATTTTTTATTATTCCTGTATATTTTATTTCTGGCAATAACCTCCAAAATATAATCCAAAGTCCACTACTTGGTAAATTCATATTAGTTTGTTTGGCACTTGGAGTTGGTGCATCTTGGTTAGCTAACATATTTTGGGCATATTGCTCAAAAGTATGTTCGTCTACTATTTGTGGAGCATTAATGGTATCAGAAACGGTATTTGGCTGTCTTTATAGTCTTTGCTATTACCATAGGATGCCAAGCCCCTATGAATTAGTTGCAATAATATCTCTATTTATCGGAATGATATGCGTTATTAAATCACAAAAACACGTATAAACACTAGATATTAATATATTTCCAATAAAAAATACTCCTTGTCATAAGGAGTATTTTTTATTAGATATGTTACTCAAAATAAAATATATTATGTTAGAGTCATCTGTATTAATTAGTATTGGATAAACTGGTAGATAAATTATCACAATAAAATAAATTGCCAAATCTATTACATTTTTGACTTTGTAACATAGGCATTACTTAATGAAATTTAAATACTCTCTAAAAACGTATGATAAGCACTACCATCATAATAAGCATATAAGGTTTGTGCTATAGTAGTTGTACCTGTACAAATATTACCATTACTGTCAATAGCAATTAGTCCAACATAATCATTTGTAACATTACTCTCATTGATAGATTTAGAAACAGCATCTGATAAGCTCATACCATCTAACACACGAGTATGAATCTTTGCCGCAACTGCTTTATTTACGATTTCTTCACCGATACCAGTACAAGATATACCCATGATATTTGAGGCAAAATTACCTGCAACTGTTGGACTATCTCCTACACGACCCGGAATTTCAAATCCTGCACCACCAGTTGACGTAATTGCACAGATCGTACCATTATCATCTAAAACAACAACACCAATAGTACCAGTTAAGCCTTTTTTAAGCTCAAGGTACTCATTCCAGCGCTTTTCTGTCATTGGATTATATGGACACATTTCAAGTTTTTGATAAGCATGATTAGTTGCATGTTCGCCACTTAATATACTATGGTGTTGTTTATGTAATTGATATGCAACTTCTGATGGGTATTTAACATTTTGGATATTAATAACACCAGAAAATTTATTCTTAATACTATCCATGTAAGATGCCGACATACGAATCTGTCCATCTTGTTGTACACGCGACCCCGTACCTGCATTAAAAATTGGATTATCTTCTAATAATCTTGCGGCTAATTTAGCTGTTTCAATAGCATCATTAGTTTGTTCTAAAAAAGCATACGCTTCTTTAATGATAGGTAATAGATTATCGTGATAAGCCTCAAAAGGCGTATTAGGCTCTTCGCGAGCGCCACAACCACCATGGATAATAATACGTTTCATATAATTAATTCGTCTTTCGTATTAACTATGATTTGCGAATAACTTCGTGTATCTTAGTATTATAAAAATCACCATCCAATAATGTATGAATTTTTACACCAACTAAACTAATTGCACCGCCTGGTGCTGTACTAGCAACAGATGAAAACTCAACTTTAGACATATCAACAACAGTTAAAGCTCCACTACCAATAGCATAAAAATTACCATCGCAATCAATAATAGCAGCAGTATCTTCATCTACACCGATACCTGTTTTATACGGATTATAAGATAAAGCTGTTAATAAGCGCCCTAATCTGTTACGTTGAGAGAAATGCTGATCAATCATTATTTTGTTAGTTAAACCAAGTCCTGGTGCCATTGAAACACTACCAACACGAGGAATAAGCCCAGAATCTCCTGATACAATCATATGTTCTGGAATAAATGCAGCACCTGCCGATGTACCTGCTACAGGAACTCCTTCAGAGTTTCTTTTACGAATCATCTTTGCAACAACCGTACCACCAAGAATCGTTGATAATAACAATTGATTCCCACCAGTCATAAAAATCCCTGTTGACTCACCTAATTGTTTAGTAAAAATTTCGTTATTAGCATCTATACGATTTGTAATTTTATTATTATAAATCTTTTGCACACCCATTTTACGAAATATATCTACATAAATATCACCAGTATCGTCGAGGTTTGATGCAGTTGGAATTACAGAGATAACAGCGTCTTTTCCACCGCTTAACTCTATAAACTTTTCAAGAATGCTTGGGTTAACATCTTTAGATTCTCTGCCACCAATTGGCATAATATACCCACGCTTTTGTTTTTCTTCCATACTCATTTATAATTAATCCTTGTTTCTTCGTTTTATAACGACATTGTAGTACAAGCCTTTCAAAGACAAGCCTCTACTGCAATATGTAATTCTAGAGCAATATTCTAACAAATATTACTCTAGTTAGGCAAAAATTCCCACGTATTGTAGGAATTTTTATTCTCAATTAATTAAGTGAATTAATTTTAGCAATAATTTCTGATGCAGAGTCTTGACAAAGCATAACATAAATATTATCTTCACCAATATTATCCAAAACTAAATCAAATGCTTCTAATTCTGTCTCAACCACTCCAATTACGCCGTCATTAGGAAATCCATATTTATTTAATCCAGATTTTAATAACTCTACTACTTCACCTTTTTCAGCTCCACGTAGATGATTACTAAACATTTTTAAGATTACATAATCAATTTTATTATTAACAACGCTTTTTGTAACGCTATCTACTAAAAATTTACGATCACCTGAAAAACCAAGTAGCACTGTAATTTTCGAATTGTCTTTTGCTATTGAACGACTAAATTTTAACATGTTCTCAATAGATGCCAAATTATGTCCATAATCAATTAAAATTTTATTTGAACCGATATCAAACATATTAAAACGGCCATGATTATGTACATCATTACGAAAAGCTTTTAAACCATCAGCCACTTCTTCATATGTACGACCAAGTTCAATACTTAAACAAATTGCAGCTAAAACATTTTCAACATTATGCTTTGCAATACCTTTATAAGTTAAATCAACTTCATCCATATGTGCAATTACTGTTTTCTGACCTGCTTTGTAAATACAAAATTCATTGTTTTCAACAATTGCCGCATAATCATTTTCATTACGAATATATTGTTTAACTTCATCAAAAGATAAACTTTGGCTAAAAACAGCTCTTGCGCCAGTATAATTAGCTAAAGATTCACGGGTTAAAGTATTATCTAAATTGAAAATACTATGTCCACCATCTTTTACTGCGTCATACACAACAAATTTAGCAGCAGCCAAATCAAAAACTGTATCAATACCGTTTACACCAAGGTGATCTTCAGATACATTAGTAACCACAGCCCCATTTACATGAGATGTTGCTAATCCTCGTTTAACAATTCCACCACGAGCTACTTCCAGTACAGCTACGTCAACTGTTTTATTTGTCATAACAGCACGGTTACCATTGGGACCAGATAAATCACCCTCTGATACAACTTCACCATTAATCATAACCCAATCAGTTGAGCAGTAACCAACTGTTTTACCAGCATGCTGAGAAATAAAGCTAGTTAAGCGAACTGTAGTTGTTTTACCATTAGTTCCTGTAACTAAAACACTAGGAATATCATAAATAGAATCCCATATTATATTATCAAACTCTACTTCTTCTATATTTGCAGAAAATGCACCCTTGCCACTACCAATAGTAACAATATCTTCATGAAAATAAAAATTTAATTGACGACGTTGTGCTTCTTCATAAATATTGCGTAACTTAACATAACGCTCTTTAGAAAGAAAGTAATCAAGATAATCAACTTCATCAGCAAAGTCTAATTCTTTTTGTTCATTGAACCGAGTAGAAACAATATCAAATGTTATTGAAAGTATTTTACAGCCTGCATATGTATAATCATATTCAGTTGGAATAGCAAAAATCATTCCACGGCTGTAAAGTTTTTTATAGATTGCAACATCGTCCCAACCTAATGCATCTAGAACTTTGCGTAATTCAACTTCAAAAGCTTGAGCGAACTCAAGCTTCCTTGGAGATTTGGTAACAAATTCTGCAATCGCACCAACCCCTTGAAAAAACACATTTGTTCCAGCTAAGACACGAACTGCTAAAGTATCTTTTTGAAACATATTCGTTTCCTTAATTATTATTACTAAGCATAATTTAAATAAAGATTAATTACTAAAATACGCTAATTAGACAAAGGATAATCATAGAGCATACTAGATGAAACAAGGCATAATGCTCCGACGTGTAGTGATACTACATAAGGAGCATTATAACGAAGTTGCAACAGCATATTCTAGTGATTAGTCGTTTAGCTCTTCTTCAACTTCAATAATAACCCCACGACTATCACTACGGATTGTCGCTTGGCTAATTGCAGCAGAAATTAGATCTACTTCACCCTTATCTAGCAAATGATCATCTGGACGAACATCGATATCTTTCACTCGAGCATTACCTTCAGATTTGAAAGAAGTAATTTGCTTCCAACAACGACTAACTTTATCCGCAAACACCATTAAGAAATCTCCTTCTTTAGCAGATTTCAATCCAGTTTCTACAGCTTCTTGTTCATCTTTAATGATTGTAATATTATCAGCTTTAGCACCATGTTTAATTAATAAATCGCGAATTAAGTTAGGAACCTCACCATCCTCACGTCCACGGCGATTATCATCTTGCTTCAAGATATAATGAGTAAAGTGAGCTGGTAATAATTTCACGCTTTCTTCAATTAATTCATTTGTACGATCACCAGGCAATGCAAATACAGCAGTCTTACGTCCAGGAACAGCAGTTTGTTCAACAAATTTACAAACCATACCAATTGCAGCTGGATTATGACCATAATCCAACAATACTTTAAATGGATGCTCATCGTAGAAATTCATACGACCAGGAGTTTGGTGATAACTATTTACAAATGTACGTAAACCATTACGTAAGTCATCTAAAGACATACCCATGCTATAAGCCATTGCAACAGCAAACATAGCATTTTGTACATTATGAACAGCTTTACCTTCAATAGTAGCAGGAATCAAATGAGTCCATAATACAGGAATATGTACTTGGTTATCAAAAATAGTAATCATGTCACCATTCAAACCTTTTTCGATAATCACTGCCTTACCACCTAAGCGAATATGCTCGCGTACTAATGTGTGTTGAGGATTCATTGAAACATAAAAAATATGCTTAGCTTCTGTTGATGCTGCCATTTTTAGACATTCAATATCATCAGCATTTAATACAGCTACATCACGAGCTGCATCTGTAACAATACGTTTTACTTTAGCCAAATCAGCTAAACCGTTACCTTCTGTAATATCAATATGATCAGCACTTACATTTAAACAAGCACCAACGTTACAGAATTCATAACCTAAACCACTACGTAATAAACCACCACGAGCTGTTTCTAATACAGCGATTTCAGTATTAGGATCTTGTAAAACCATTTGCGCAGAAACAGGTCCAGTAGTATCACCTTTAACAACTAATTTACCATTGATATAAATACCATCAGTTGTTGTTAAACCAACGATCTTACCTGCTTGTTTCCATAAATGAGCAACCATACGAGATGTAGTAGTTTTACCATTAGTACCCGTAATTGCAACTGTAGGAATTCGAGCTTTGCCTGATTCAGGGAATAACATATCCATAACAGCACCAGATACATCACGTGGATTACCTTCTGTTGGATGAGTATGCATACGGAAACCAGGTGCTGCATTTACTTCACAAATACCACCACCAATATCAAGATATGAACGACTAATATCTGTAGTTAAGAAATCCACACCACCAACATCTAGACCAACTGCTTTAATTGCACGTTCAGCCATTTCTTTATTATCAGGATGTACAGAATCAGTTAAATCAATCGCTGTACCACCTGTTGATAGATTAGCTGTATCACGCAAATAACAAACTTCACCATTTGGCAATACTGTTTCTGCTGTATAACCTAATTTTTCCATGATTTGTTGTGCTTGATAGTCCAATTCTAAACGAGTTAATACTTTCTCATGCCCAACACCACGACGTGGATCTTGGTTAACAATTTCAACTAATTCAGCAATAGTATGTTTACCATCACCAATTACATGGCCTGGTACACGCTTAGCAACAGCAACTAATTTGCCATTAACTACTAGCATACGGTGATCTGAACCTTCTAAGAATGTCTCAACGATTACACTGCGTGAAACTTCTTTAGCTACATTAAATGCTTCAGCAACTTGTTCATCTTCTTTTAAATTAATAGAAATACCACGACCATGATTTCCATCCAATGGTTTAACTACAACAGGGTAACCAATTTGGCGAGCGGCACGAACTGCTTCACGCTCAGAACCAACTATACGTTGTTGAGGAACTGGTAAACCCAAGCTATCTAATAAACTTGCTGACGCACCTTTATTACTAGCTAATTCTACAGAAATAAATTTAGTTTCTGAAGTGATAGTTGCTTGAATGCGACGTTGATATTTACCATAACCTAATTGAATTAATGACGCATCATTTAAACGAATATACGGGATATCACGAGCAATCGCCGCATCAATTAATGATTGCGTACTCGGACCAAAATTCATTTTCTGAGCAAAACGAATAAAACGAACTTTTTCATATGCAAAATCAAAATCATTTTCTACTTTATGCTCAACTTGAGTTTGAACATCTGCTGGCATAAGAGAAATTAATAAATCACGAGCTAATTCACAAGCACGTAGACCAACATCACGTTGTTTATATTCAAATACTAAATTATACTCACCAGGCTTTTTACCTGTCTCGCGAGTACGTCCAAAACCAACGTACATACCTGCTAGCGTTTGAATTTCTAATGTAACATGTTCCCAGATATGACCAATCCAAGTACCGTCTCTTAAACGTTTAATAAAACCGCCTTCAGCGCCTTCAGAACAATGGTGATCATGTAAACTAGGTACTGCTGCTAATAATTTCTCAACAAATTCATTCCCCAACTTAGATGAAGGCCAGTCTTCTAAAACACCAATATCAATCACATGGCGAATTACCGGAAATCCTGCAAAAATATTAGGACCAACATACACGTTTGTACTAAGGATTTTCATACACTGTTACCTATAAAATTATATTACATAAAATATTTAACCAAATGCTATTTTATTACAAAATAATTAAATCATGAGTATTTTTTTTATACTTATTTACTAAGTTTACTTTTATTATTTACCAAAACACAATTAGATCAATATTTATCAAAATCATTACAGTAGCTTATGTAGCTGCAATGCACCATAGCTCCGTGTAAAAAAACATGCTAAAATTGCTTTTAATAACGATATTAATCAATACCATACTCAATATTGCACAAAATTAGTTAATAATATACACGATTCAATCACATAAAAATTAAACCATAATCCAAATTAATATAATAAGCATGATAAAATTATAATAACTTAATTATCTAGATCAACAACATACTATGCAAATAATAAATACTATTTTTTGGGACTTAGATGGAACATTAATAAACAGCGAAAAATCTCATAATAACGCTGGGTTTGAAGCTTTTAAACTATTAAATATAAATTTAATTAATCATGAAATTCCAGCTGGAATTGAAAACCGCGGAGCATTTGAATTATTAACTGGACTAAGACTAGATTCTAAACAAAACATTCAGCTTTTTGATAAATGGGAAAAATTAACTATAGAATTAGTAATTTCATATATAAATAAAGACATGGCAATAAAACAATCATTGGAATTATTTCATTATTTTTATGAAGCAGGTTTATATCAAGCCATAGTATCCAATTCTAATTATATCGTAATAAAACATAGCTTAAAAGAAATTGGCATATTTGATAAAGTAGATAATATTCATGCAAGAGATTTCGTCACAAATGGTAAGCCGCACCCAGAGTTATATTTAACAGCTCTGAAATCACAATCTTCGAATATAGCAAACTGCCTTACTTTTGAAGATAGCAATACAGGGATAACAGCTGCACTTAGAGCTGGTATAAATGTTGTAGGAATAAATAACTCTAGCAATAATACTATACATGCGCTATCAATAAATTGCGACAATTGGATATCACAACTAGAAAAGTTATATTCTTTCTAATTGTAATTTGATTGACAAACCAAAAGCTGCTGACGTATATTAGCTATTGTTAGCTAAGTCAAAATTACAAATTTTTGGTTTGTCGTTATCATATTTCGATTTTTCTACTGAGAAACGCAAACTAACCGGTTTGTGTAGTATACTCTAATGGGACCGATAAATGGAACTTGGGTTTCATGGTAACCAGTACTATCGTTGCACTGAATTAAAACCCCACCAATCGCAATGGATGACGTCATGTACTCACCACTATCCCTCCGAACAATACCTTGGCCACCTTTTATACTTGAAGAGCCTGTCGTCCAACCCTCACATGTAATTAACGATGTCCCCCATAATAGCGTTAGCCCCGACCATGTGCGCACGTATGCATTTTCTGGTTGATAATCGTAAGGCGTACTCTCTCCCCAAACCTGCGTAAGTGGAAAGGAGAATACCGCGGATTCAGTCGTAGTACCTATCAAGTTATTATTCCTAATGTCATTATAAGAAATAATATATACCCATTTACAAAGTTTATTCCACAATCCTCAGATTTATATGCTTACAATAATCAATTTAAATTCAGATGTGAATATTCTATAAGCTTTCTTTTATGTAGACATAAAAAAGCTCCCTATTGGTAGCTAGTATAAAAGGCTTTCTTTATACTTGTTTACTTTGTAGGGAGCAGAGTATGTAAACTAGTTCTTCGTTTTGATATCTATAAATAATTCAAATTAAATTAGATACAATCAAAAGATTAAAGCGCAAATTTACTTGTTAGCATGTCTCCATATGCCTTATCTGCTTCATAAGCATACTGCAATATTAATTCTTTTGTTTTAACATCTGCATCCTGTAAAGCATTTGCTAAATTTGTAACCAGCTCTTCTTTCTTATCTTGAGTAAGTAAGCGGAATAAATCACCAGCTTGAGAAAAGTTATCATCTGCTTCGGTATTATAAATACGGTTTTGTCCAGTTATATTTAATGCAGGAGGAGCTTTTTTACTTACCTCTAATTGGTGACTTTCAGCATTTGGATAAAAATGAATTCCACTCATTTCTGCTCGCTGTTCATCATTCCTAAAATCAGCCATAAGACCATCACGCTGATAATTATGCACAGGGCAAATCGGACGATTTACAGATAATTGATTGTAGTTAGCACCTAATCTATAACGTTGAGCATCTGCATATGCAAATAAGCGAGCCTGCAGCATTTTATCTGGTGAAGCACAAACTCCATAAACAAAATTCCCAGGGTTTAATGCAGATTGCTCTACTTCCATAAAGTAATTATCAACATTTTTATTTAATTCAAGAGTTCCGACATTAATTAGTGGAAAATCTTTATGTGACCATACTTTAGTTAAATCAAATGGGTTTACTTTATATGTTTCAGCTTCTTTTTGAGTCATTATTTGTAAACTTACTTGCCAGATTGGATATTCACCACGATCAATTGCATCAACTAAATCTTTTTGTGCATGAAAAACTGGCAATTTAGCGGCTTCTTCATCAGTTAGATTTTTAATTCCTTGATTACTCTTCAAATGAAATTTTACCCAAACTAATTCACCGCTATCATTATATAAGCCAAAGGTATGTGAACCAAAACCATGCATATAGCGATATGAATGTGGGATACCTCTATCAGACATTAAAATAGTTAATTGATGAAATGCTTGCGGTAATCTTGACCAAAACTGTAATGCTCTTCTACCATCTGGTACATTTGTACGCGGATCTTTTTTTACCGCATGTGCTAAATCAGGAAAATTTACAGGATCACGTAAAAAAAATACTGGCGTGTTATTTCCTACTAGATCAAAGTTACCTTCTTCTGTATAAAACCTAACCGCAAAACCTCTAATATCTCTGACATTATCATTTGAATCTTGTCCACCACCAACAGTTGAGAAACGTACAAAAACTTTTGTTTTCTTACCTGTTCCTTGTAAAAATTTAGCTGCCGTAATATCTGATAAATCTTTATTTAAAGTAAATGTGCCATATGCACCTGTACCACGAGCATGCATAGGACGCTCAGGAATGCGCTCACGATTAAAATGCGCTAACTTTTCAAATAAATGTAAATTATCAAAGGTCAAAGCACCGCGTTCACCGGCTGTAATACTATTATTATCATCTACAACTGGGCTACCATTTTCCATAGTAAAAGGACATTTTTTCATAATACGATTCCCCAAAAGTGTTATTTACTAACTTCAATAATTTGAATACATGACAAGCTATTTATAACTGCTGCAATCTTTGCCAATAATTGTACCGTTTCTTTTGCTACTTCGTGTTTAATTAATTGCTGTTCATGCGAACTTACACATTTATGGCATCCGCCAATTACTGAAGCAACTAATGACCACATTTCAAAATCAATTTTATCAACACCTGGATCACGAAGAATATTCATACGTAAACCAGCTGCCATTGTTGAATAACTTGTGTCCGCTACTAGATCAGTAAATCTATAATAAATATTTGTCATCCCCATAATAGCTGCCGCCGCATGTACTGCATTAAATTCATTATCTGCTAACTGTGTAAGCACGGCTTGATGAACATATTTAGTAAGCACACCATTTTTAGTTGCAATAGCTGCAACCAATACAGCTCCAGCAAATTGACTATCCGTTAGTCCAGCATGGTTATTTATCATACTACTAAAATTTAGCTTTATATCTTTGGCATAATCTGGAATACCATTTAAAATAGTTTCAAAATTCATGATTTTTCTTTCTTTAATTTTACTTAATTTGGTAAATATACTCTTTTAAATTATATATTTAGCTTGTTATGTCCATACATAATACTCGAAATATTTGAATCGTGTACTAGGAACAATGATAAAAATTGCGACGCCGTGTAGACGCACTACACAAGAAGTAATTTTTATCATTGTGACAACGTTCAAGCTTCAAAGATGATGAGTATTTACAGGGTTGCGTCACCTTTATTCCAATTACAAGGACACAACTCATCTGTCTGCAATGCATCTAAAATACGTAGCGTTTCTGTTGGATTGCGCCCAACGCTCATATCTGTCATTTCGGCATAGCGAATGATATTATCTGGGTCAACTATAAATGTTGCACGGTTTGCTACACCAGCGTCTTCATTTAATATTCCAAGTGATGTAGTTAACTCTTTTTTAATATCTGCAAGCCATGGAAACGTTAATGGTTTTAAATCATTATGACTACCACGCCAAGCGGCATGTACAAAGTCGCTATCTGTTGAGGCACCGATTAATACGGCATCACGGTCTTTAAAATCACCCTCTAATTTACCAAATCCTGCAATTTCAGTTGGGCAGACAAAAGTAAAATCTTTGGGCCAAAAAAAGATAATTTTCCAATCTTTACCATATGTTTCAAGGTTTACTTGGCTAAATGAGTCTTCTGTCACACCATTAACTGCTGTTAATTGGAACTCTGGAAATTTTTTACCTACGCTTAACATTTTATTTACTCCACTAAAGTTTTTTATATTTTAAAAGGTTTACCTTCTGCTATAGGAGTTATTTTATGTGAAGCGCGTTAATTAATCCAATTAATAAAAATTATACAATCAATAGTTTTTTACTATAATATCCTTATTTGCCATCAAAATCCAAAAGTAGGACCATCTGGACATTTAGATACAAAGCTTGTGCACTCTGACAAGATACTCCAGTTAAAGATGATGTAATAACTATGCATAAAAGAGAAGCACGTAATAAAGACTTTTTAATTTTTTGATTTTGATTCTAACATAAAAATATTATTTCAATATACTATAAATTTCTTACTAAAAAATACTTTGATATTTTATATATTTAGTATAAAATATCCATCTATTTAAATATAGCCAGAATAACAATGATAAATATACTATAAGCCTTATGAATATTTTAAATTTCACCCTAACTGACCTACGCTACTTGACTGCATTATATGAAGAAAAACACTTTGCCAAAGCGGCAGAGCGTAGCTTTGTATCTCAACCAACGCTATCTATTGCAATAAAAAAACTAGAAGAAAATCTTGGCATAAAAATATTTGAACGACAAAATCATGATGTAATAACCACAAGCTCAGGACAAAAAGTCATTGATCAAGCCTACAAAATCTTAAGCGAAGCAAATAATCTAAATGAAATAGCAAAGTTAGCATTAAATCCATATTCTGAACCATTAAGAATCGGAGCTATTTTTACAATTGGACCATATATCTTTCCACAGTTTGTACGACATGTTGTAAAAGAAATACCAGAATTAAAGTTATTAATTGAAGAAAATTATACCAATGTACTATTAGATAAGCTAATGAGCGGTATGCTTGATGTGATAATACTTGCAACGCCAGATGAACACAAAGAGCTAATTCAGATAGATTTATTTAAAGATGACTTAGATTTAATTTGCTCAAAAGATAATAAATTAGCTAAATATGTAAGCATTAAACTATCTCAATTAGAAAAAGAAACATTTTTAATGCTAGGAAGTGGACATTGCTTACGTGATCAAGTCATTGAAGCATGTCCAACTACAAACCAAAACTCAAATCAGTTTGCAAATTTGATTACATCAAGTTCACTAGAAACTATTAAGTATATGGTTGAAATGGATCTAGGAATTAGCATATTACCAAGACTTGCAAGGCAAAATTTATCTACAGATATATTAGTCAAAAAATTTGGCAAAGGAAATTCATTCCGAATGATTAGTTTAGTTTATAGAAAAAACTATCCACACCCTGAATTAATTCAACAAATAGCACCAATTTTGATTAACTCTATAAAGTAACCACCTCAAAAGCATTTACTTTAAATGCAGAATTATTCAGTGATACAGCACACCACAAGCAATTAATTCGTTATTATTTTATGATTTAAAAGAACGTTTCATACACATTTCAATAAAATTAATAAATAATTGGCAAACTGGGCTAATTTCATGGTGACAATAAAGATAGAATTCTTGTTCATATGCATGCCACTCTGGCAGCACTTGGATTAATTTACCTTGTTTAACTAATTGATCACATAAAAACTCCCATGTAGTTATCAAATATTCACCTGAGCTCCCAATTTGTAAATTCTGCATTCCCATATTTGAAATAAGCTCAGAATTTTTAAAATTACCCCATAGAAATTGTTCTTTAGTAAACTTATTCACAAATTTAATATATTCAATCGGCTTTTTCTTGATCGAATGAGAAAGCCCTACAATTTTATGATTATTTATCTCATCTATCGTCAAAGGTAATGTTTTTTTATTTGCATATTCTGGAGAGCAATAAAGCTGGATATATTCGGTAGAAACTAATCTCCCTACAAACTCTGGGTGGCTAATACTATCTCTAGTAACAATAATATCTACCTCTCTATCACCTAGTTCGTTAGGACTAAATTCATAATAAATATTTAATTTGATATCGGGATGATTGTTAGTAAAATGAACCAAAAATGGAGAAATAAGATGATAAGATAATTCAATTGGCAGAATAACAGTTAAAATACCAGGCCTTTTTACACTAGCCCCGTGGAGTAATCCATGTAGCCCATCTAATTCTTCTTTTACGTTTTTAAATTTTAAATAAACTAAACTACCTTCTTTTGTCAATTTTATATTTCTAGTATCTCGTACAAGCAGCTGTTTATTTAGACTATCTTCTAAATTTTGTATCTTCCTCGTCAAAGTAGCAGGTGATATTTTTAAAATCTCAGCAGTTTTACTAAAACTACCAATTTCAACTAACTGTGTAAATAACATAATATTATTGAGCATATAAGTTGTATAAATCCTTTAAAATATAAATGTATAACATTATTCTATATGATTTAAATTTTTTGAGTATAATAAAAGTATTTTCTATTTGTAAAAATAGACTCACTCTCAATGAGAAGTGAGTCTATTACAGATATTTTATTTATTAATCTTCATTCTAAGGAAGATAACGTA
>JAQUVM010000025.1 GCA_028693355.1 Burkholderiales bacterium | reverse complement strand
TCAGTTATCAGTTCTACGAAAGCCGTAACCAAAATTATAATTGCTGTAATTAGCTCTATTTTGTTTTTCACATTTATCACCTCCTTTCAACCTATACCGATATTGTACCATTTCGTACGTACGAAGTCAAGAGGTAAATCAATATATTTACATCTTTTTCTAAATATATTTGTAAAAACACAACAATAGCCTAGCGTAAAAACTAGGCTATTTTTTAATTGGATAAATGAATAATAGAATGAGGGAAAATGAGGCTTATACATACATCTCTATTAAATGCTAGATGTTAATTGGCAAACAATTGATTGTGATATAATATGGTTATCACCAACTGCAATTTTAAACCGCAAAAAATAACTAATAAATTATTATGGATAATGTAGGCTAAGGTACAACAATGAGTAAGATTGAGCAATATACTGAAGAATTAACTAAAAATCTCATGGGGTTTAATCTTGGAGAAAATGACTTTGGTCATGTTTATCCTCAAGGAAGTGTTACTGGTATTTCAAAGATAGAAACTGCTTTAAAAAAAGCTGGTGGAAAGCCAGTGAGCTGCGAATTAAATGATTACTCATTGGGTGGAAATGGTAATGCAAAACCTGAGTTTATTATTACATTTAAAGAAGATATAAACACAATCTTAATTATTGAATGCAAGAATAAGACTGCGCAACATGAAACTAAAGAGGTCTATAACAAGCCAAGGAAATGTGCAGTTGATGGTGCTCTATATTACGCTAAGTTTTTAAAAGATGATTATAATGTTATAGCTATTGGTATAAGTGGAACAGATGAAAAGAAAACACAGCTAGATGTTTTTTACTGGACTAAAGGTCAAGAAAAGCCACAACTACAACAAAAGTTACATAACATCTTCTTGACCCCAATTAATTACCTAAGAGCCATAAAAGGTGAAAAGATAACTAAAGCATATTCATTAGATGAAATTAGGGCAACTGCGTTAGATTTTCACGATAAATTGAGAGAAATTAAATTAACAGAAAAACAGAAACCTATTTTTATTGCGGGCATACTGATAGCATTAGAAAATCATGACTTTGTAAACAGTTATATTAATTTACCGACTTTTAAAGCCATTATTACACAACTAAATTCTGCAATAGTAGATGTGCTTGATAATAGTGATGTTAAAAAGGTGAATTTAGAAAATATTAAAAAGTCATTTACACAAATAGGAAATAATCCCAAACTACGAGATATGCAATTAGACAGAGATGGCTCTATTCGTTGGTATATTGAACAATTAGAAATGAAAATCAAACCAATGATGAATAATGCTGACTATTCACTTGATGCATTAGGTGTTTTCTATCATGAATTTGTGAAGTATAGTGGTGGTGATGGTAGTGGTTTAGGAATTGTCCTAACACCGCAACATTTAACTGAGTTTATGAGTGAGTTGGCAGAGGTTAATCAAAATAGCAGAGTTGTAGATATATGTTGTGGTAGCGGCTCATTTCTAGTTACTGCTATGAATAAAATGTTCAAAGAAGCACAGACGCCAGAGAAGAAAAAAGAGATTAGACAGCACCATTTGTATGGAATTGAACTAGATCAAGATTTGTATGTTCTAGCTATTGCAAACATGATTGTTAGGAAAGATGGAAAGTCAAACATCATACATGGTGACTGTTTTAATAAGAATGTTATAGAAGAATTAAAAACCTTAAGCAATAAAAAATTAGATATTGGACTGTTAAATCCTCCATATTCACAAAGAGATAAAAGCGAACTAGAGTTTGTTGAGCAATTATTATCTGTTATTAATAAAGGTGGTAAAGCTGTAGTAGTTGTACCTATGTCCTGCGCTATTGGTACAAAATTCAAAGATGAACGAAGAAGACTATTTGAAAATCATACTTTAAAAGCTGTTTTTTCTATGCCTGATGACATATTTTATCCGACTGGTACAAATGTTTGCGTTATGGTTTGGGAAGCTCATAAGCCACACAATAGTGCTATAAAAACATTTTTTGGGTATTATAAAGATGATGGGTTTGTTAAACGTAAGAAGCTTGGTAGAGTGGATGCACTTAATAAGTGGGAATCTATAAAATCAGAATGGTTATCTTTGTTCTTTAACTCTGAAGAAAAAGTTGGGTTAACTGCAAAACAATCAGTAAGTCATGGTGATGAGTGGCTTTGTGAAGCATACATGAAAACCGATTATTTAATCTTGAGTAAGCCAGATTTTGAAAGAACTGTAAGAGAATATTTAGCATATCTGGTTAAATATGGTTTAACAGACCTTAGCTCTACGGATATAGACTATGTTAGTCTAGAATTGAATGCTACTGATTGGAAAGAGTTTGACTTAGTAGATTTTTTTGATATGTTCGCAGGTAAATATATAAATAAATTAGATTATGAACAAGGTTTAGTTCCATATGTATCTACAAGTGATACAGATAATGGTGTTATGAGCTTTGTCAATATTAGTCCAAAATTCCCACAAAATTGCATAACTATTGGCAAAGTTGGAGTAACAACATATTATCAAAATCAGTCTTTTTTAGCTACTTCTGATGTTACCGTATTAGTACCTAAGTATAATTTTCTCAATAAGTATATAGGATTATTTATTTCAACATTAATTAAGCAAGAGTCAAAGAAATGGACTTATGGTCGTCAAATTCGCTTGGGAGACTGTAAGGAATTAAAAATCAAACTCCCTGTGGTTGATAGTATGCCAAATTGGAGTTATATGGAGAATTTTATAAAACAGCTCACCTATTCAGATAAAATTTAAATTTATCCAATACACCTTATCTCCCTTAATCTGGATGAGATAAGGTATATTGGATAATTATTAATACTTATTTCTTTTCTTCCATGCCATCAATCGCTCTGGTTCAACTTCAAAATATCCAAAATCCTCATCGATAATCTTATAGCTAAGACCATGATGTTTGATTGTGTCTTGTTCACGGATTCCATTGACAATTACAGGATGGTTTTTGTTAAAAATCATGTTAAAATACTCTTTCATAAAAAAGAGCATCAATGATTAAGGTATCTAGTGATAAATAACTTAATGATTGATGCTTAATAAAAATGGCACGTTTTGGGCACGGATAAAATAAACAGGTTGAAATAATCAACCAAGACAAACAGTTATCAATTTAGCTGCTGATTCCCCCCATCTCCACCACCATAATTTTGCAAACTCAATAATATCAGCACTTTCCTTGTCTATCAAGGCTTTGCCATGAGTTTAGGTTTAATCAGACTTAATCATTTTTAATCAAAATTAATCTAATTTAATCATAAAAAAGTCACTAAATAGTCACCAAATTATATAGTTGTTTTCAATAGTTTACCTCCTGAATTATTGATAAATCTGGCATAGTTTGTATAAATAATTTCTGGCGTTTCATGACCAACCATCCGATAAAGCACCATTGGGCTATTACCAATAGATAGCATATAGCTAATAAAGGTATGTCTCATTTGATAAGGATTGCGATATTCAACATTTGCACTAGATAATACCCTACGCCATATTCTGCCAAGCATATCAGTCTTAGACCAAATTTTGCCAGTAGGACTTAAAAATACCCTTTGGTTCTCATTATTACCTGTTAATGTAAATTGATGTAATAATGCTTCTTTAGCTTTAGGTGTAATTTCAATATCCCTTATTCCAGCTTTAGTTTTGGGTTTCTTGATTTGCTTGTTAATCGTTTGAGATTTTGTAACTTTAATGATTTCATTTATAAAATTAATATCACTCCACTCTAGTGCAAAAAGCTCACCAATTCGCATACCTGTCCAAAATCCAGTTTGGATTAAATTCTTTACTGACAAATGGTTACAAGCCTCTAAAATTAAGTTAATCTCTTCCAAAGAAAATGGTTTAACTTCGTAACTACTTTTATTTGCACAAGTTAATCGAACATCGTCATCAATATTATCAAACGGATTTTCTGTAATAACTCCATTTCTTTTTGCTTTCTTCATTATGATTCTCATCGGGATCAAAATTGTTTTAGTTCTGCCCTTTGACATTTTTAAATTAGAGATAAATTTTTCAATAACAAATGGTGTCACTTCATTTATATCAAGATGTCCAAATGATGGTATTAAATGTAGATTTATCATGTACTCATATCCCTGTAATGTAGCTATCGCTAATGTACCGGCATCAACACGTTTTTGATAAATTAATAACTGCTCCTGAATTAAAATGCCGACATTACATTGCACTTGTCTTATATAATCTTTGTCGAATTCTAATAAACTATTTGCATTTTTTATTTTGCCTTGATAATTGGCGATAAAAAACTGACCTCGTTCAAGGTCAGCTTTTATTAATAACAGCAACTTCTCAGCTTTAGAAAAGTTATCTGGAACAGCTTTATACGTAGTCGTTACTCGATGTCGCATTATGTAATAAAAATCTAATATTAGATTATTACTTTTTATACGAATTCCACGTGGTAACTTTAAATCCCCTTCCATTGTTGATAATCCTTCCTACAGAACAACTCCCAGCGATTACTACCTGAGGATTTCTTAACAACAAAGCCATTTCTTAAAATTTTACGACGAACTAGATTATAAATCTTGCACATGTTTAAATTAAGACTCTCATCTTCTATAGCTTCTTTTAAAGGTATCCACTCTTTTTGAGTAGCAATTAATTTACCCATCTCATCACCTCACCATTCCCACAAATATACAAATTAAAATAGCTGCAACACATGCAGCTTCAAATTTAAGCATTTTTCACCTCAAAACTTAACCAATCAATAGCAGCTTGTTTTGTTTTAAATTGTTCAGTCAAAGCTTTACCATTACTATTATCAATAGCAACCCATACATCTAGTACATCATTATGTAAATAAAATAAACCTAGTGGTTGTCGCTTATTAATAATCCTCCGAGCTTGCTCTGCTTTTGTTTCCTGTGGCATCATTGTTTTTCTTTCATAAGTAATATCCAAGTTTAGTAATAACTTCTTCTGCTATGAACCTTTTAGTAAAGTGTTATAATCTAGTTATCACTATATGATTTAATAAGGTATATAAATATGAAAAACATACTTATATTAATTTTAAGTACTTTGCCAATTATCACTTTTGCTGCAAATTCTGAATCAGAAGGTCTTATAACTAAAGGTTATGAGGATTCTAAATCTGGAATAGAAAAAGGAGCGAAAGCTACCTCTAATGCTACAAAAACTGGTTGGAATGCCACCAAAAAAGGCACTCAAGATGGCTGGGATGCAACCAAAGATGGCGCAAAAAAAGGTTGGGACGCAACTAAACAAGGTGCAGATACTAGTGCTGATTGGATTGGTGATAAAAGTAAAGATACTTGGGATTACATAAAGTAAGTCTTTCATTTATCAGAATCTTTAAAATCTTCAATCTTGTTCACTGTTTTTCTTTCATAAAATAACAAAACCCACAGTTAATGTGGGCGGTGTGTGGATAAGTCAATATAATAAAAAGTTTAATTGATCTATTTAAAATTAAAATGGTGCGACATCATTAAAATGCTTTGGTATATCATGAATTCTTTAATATTCCAACTATCTCATCAGTCTTTTATGAAATAAATGAAGATGGTAACTCAATGAGCATATCTTGCTATCGAGCCTCTAATCTAGATTTTGATTGACATCATATAGATTAAATTCGTCAAGGTAAAAACTAATGTCCTGCCGCAGATGGCAAGACTAGAGTTATTTAGCAATAATTCAATAATCATAAGTATGTTTGTAAAAATTAACAAATTTGACCAGCAGTCAAATGGCAGCTATTATTTAATTATGACAACTCATTTTTTCACTCTCAGGCGTATCTTGCCAAGTCGTAATTACTGAACCATGGATGATTGTAGCTCCATCGCTTTCTTTACATATTATGCCCAAATCATAAACTGTATTTAGATTACTCTCATTATTAGCAAAATACTTATCTTAACAATCGTCATTTTTGTTGAGTAGTATTTTTACTTACAAAATTATTTGAGTTAGAGAAATCTACTATAACAATCTAATTATATACAAAAAATTCCACACCAAAACACTATGAATCTATAGTAACTCTAGCCCCATTGATAAATCCACAGCCTTTAAATGTTTGGTTATAGCACCAACTGAAATATAATCCACCCCAATATTCGCAATAGACTCTATATTCTCTAATATAATATTACCAGAAACTTCCAATCTTATTCTACCATCATTAAATAATACAGCCTCTTTCATCATTTCTAAATCAAAATTATCCAACATAACAATATCAACATTTGCAGCAATTGCTTCTTGTAGCTCATCAATATTAGTCACCTCTACTTCAACTGATTTACTTGGTGCTATTTTACGAGCTTCTTCGATGGCCTTAGTTATTGAGCCACATGCAGTAATATGATTTTCTTTTATTAAAAAAGCATCATATAAACCTATACGATGATTATATCCACCACCACATAGTACCGCGTATTTTTGTGCAAGCCTTAATCCAACTATAGTCTTTCTAGTATCTAATAACTTTGTTGATGTATGTTTTATTTTTTCCGCATAGTTTGAGGTAGAAGTAGCCACACCAGATAATAACTGTAAAAAATTTAATGCAGTTCGCTCCGCAGTTACTAAACTTCTAGCGCGACCATATACTGTAAATAATACCTCATTAGCAAGCACATTATCACCATCAGAATAAAACCAAGTCAAACGAATATCTGGATCAACCTGATAAAATACTTCGTCAACCCAAGCTTTACCACACATAATCATATCTTCACGAGTAATAATTTTTGCAACCGCATTAGATTCTTCATTAATTAATTGCGCTGTTATATCTCCAGAACCAATATCTTCTGCCAAGGAAATTTGCACACTTGGCACTATCGATAATTTTGTTTGTTCATCCAATAATTTCATAATAACCTACCTTTTAAAATCAAGCATTTTTTGAAGTGGAACTAATGCTCTCAGACGAATATCATCTGAAATAATTACTTCGTTCATTTTTCCCGCTAAAACATCATAAATTTGCGTAACTGAATTCATTGCCATCCATGGACAACGAGCACAACTTCGGCAAGTTGCTCCATTACCACCAGTTGGTGCTTCTATAAACGTTTTATGTGGTGATGCTTGTTGCATTTTATAAAGTATACCTTGATCGGTAGCTACAATAAATTTAGTATTTAATAACTTTTGACTTGCATTTAGTAGCTGGGATGTTGAACCAACTACATCAGCTAATTCAACTACATCCTTAGGAGACTCTGGATGAACTAGCACTGCGGCATCAGGAAACTCATCTTTAAGTCGTTTTAATTCATTTGCCTTAAATTCTTCATGAACTATGCATGCACCATCCCAAAGTATCATATCTGCATTGGTTTTTTTCTTTACATAACCGCCCAAATATTTATCAGGAGCCCAAATTATTTTACGATTTTCTGACTCTAAATAATCTACTACATCAATTGCTATGCTAGATGTTACTACCCAATCAGCACAAGCTTTTACCGCTGCAGAAGTATTTGCATATACTACTACTTCACGATCAGGATACTTTGCACAAAACTCTTTAAACTCATCAACATCACACCCAATATCTAGAGAACAAGTTGCATCAGGTGCTATATGTAATACAGTTTTGTCAGGACTAAGTATTTTTGCACTTTCTGCCATAAATTTCACACCGGCTACCACTAATATCTTAGCTGGATGATTTGCTCCAAATCGTGCCATTTCTAAAGAATCTGCAACTATACCGCCTGTTTCTTCTGCTAGTTTTTGAATATCTGCAGCAACGTAGTAATGAGCTATTAACACAGCATCCTTCTCTTTTAAAAGAGTTTTTATTTCTTCTATTTTATATGAATTAATTAAATCTTTCATATATACCTCCATTTTTACCCATTATATTTAAATATTTAAAAACTAGCTATTCTTCTAATATATTTCTAGATTACTATATGTAATAAGTTATATATCATGAGTATTTCCAGTTTAAAATTCAAATGCTTTGAGTTATTTTTATTAATTATATTTTGAATTTATTAGTAATTGGATAACGCCAATCGCGCCCATAAGAAGTTGAAGTAATTTTAGGCCCTACTGCAGCTTGACGGCGTTTATACTCATTTCGTTGCAATAGTCTAGACACTTGATTAACATTATCCTTATCATAACCATTTAGAATAAGCTCATTTGCAGACTGCCTAGCCTCAACTATTTGAAAAATGATCTTATCTAGTTCATCATATGATGGTAACGAGTCTTGATCACATTGATTTGGGCGTAATTCAGCAGATGGTGCTCGATCAATAATTCTCTCCGGTATAACACCATTTTGACTATTTCTAAATCTAGCTAATTTATACACAGAGGTTTTATCTATGTCCTTTAATAGCGCAAAACCGCCAGCCATATCCCCATATAAGGTTGCATACCCAGTTGTCATCTCTGATTTATTCCCAGTAGCAACAACGAGATAACCAAATTTATTAGATAATGCCATCAAAATTACACCCCGAATCCTTGCTTGTAAATTTTCTTCGGTGGTGTCCGTAGGTAAATTAGAAAATAATGGTGATAAAACTTGATTAAAGTTATTAAATAATCCATCAATTCCTATCTCATGATATTTAATCCCAAGGTTTTTTGCCATTTCTCGTGAATCAATCAAGCTAATTTCTGCGGTATATTTTGTAGGCATCATCACAGCAACTACATTATCTTTACCAAGAGCATCCACAGCTACAGCAAGTGTCAAAGCAGAATCAATACCTCCAGATAAACCAAGTATTACTCCTTTAAAATTATTTTTATAAACATAATCACTAAGTGATAAAACTAAACTTTGATAAATAGAATTAACCGTTGGAGGATAAAGATAACTTTCTTGATAACTTTTAAGCTTTGAGTCGGCAAATCCTATATAAAATAGCTCTTCTTGAAAAGCAGATGATTGATAAATAACATTACCTTGATTATCTAATACAAACGATGCACCATCAAAAACTAACTCATCCTGCCCACCTACTTGATTTAGATAAAGTAAAGGAAGATTAGTTTCTTTAACTCTTTTTCTAGCTATTTCCAATCGACTAGCATGTTTGCCAGTAGAAAATGGTGATGCATTTACCACTATAACTAACTCGGCCCCACTATAACAAGATTTATTAAGCTGGTACTCATGCCACACATCTTCACAAATGGCTACAACACAAGGTAATTCATTGACATAAAATAAAGAATCTAAATAACCAGATGAGAAGTAACGAGACTCATCAAATACGCCAAAATTAGGCAATTTAATTTTATCGTAACGTTTTTTGATCTTGCCATTTGATATTAAATACAAGCTATTATAATTACTATTATCAACTTTTGTTGGGCATCCTATCAATAAATCAATACCATAAATATTAGTCAAACGTTTTAATTGATTATAACAATGGATATAAAAATCAGGACGTAGTAGTAAATCTTCTGGTGGATAACCACATATAGCTAATTCTGGTGCTATAAAAAGACTTGCTCCATTTTTTTTGGCAATGCTAATTTGTTTAACTAACTTATCAGTATTATTTGTTAAGTCACCAACAATAGCATTCATTTGATATAAAGCAATTTTCATATCGATTTTTTGTTTACCTCTTTACATATCTTTTTATATTTGATTTTTTATTATCGTATTTCAAATATTTAAATTATGAATAATTATTATTCTTTTTTATTTAATACATTATTATTTCATGAAATCATTCTGATTACTAGTACTTTAACAAATAATTTTGCCAAATATAATTTTAAGCTTTACTTATAAATTTTAAACCTAAAAAATTATATCCTTATTTATACTCCTATAAATTAAAAATCAGTCATCTTTTTTAGAACTCTCATCTAATTTGCGCAAAAACTTTAACCGCTCAGAAACTCTAGCCTCAAAACCTTGTTCAGTCGGCGTATAAAAACTTTTCTCTAACATACCATCTGGAAAATACTGCTCATTTGGTACATAATGGTTTGGGTAATCATGAGCATACTTATACTCTTGCCCGTACCCTAGGTCAGTCATTAGCTTAGTAGGGGCATTTCTTAAATGAATTGGTACTGGTGCTGATATGGCATTGTTTAAATAGTCACGTAAGTGATTATATGCTAGCTCTACACTATTACTTTTATTAGTAACCGCTAAATAAATTACGCTTCCAGCAAGAGCTAACTCACCCTCAGGAGAACCAAGTCTTTCATAAGTCTGTAGTGCGTTATTTACCACCGTTGCAGCATTAATATCAGCTAATCCAACATCCTCCCATGCCATACGTAACAATCTACGCCCAATGTATAATGGATCGGCTCCGCTAGTTAACATACGTCCAAACCAATATAGTGCAGCATCAGGATCTGAGCCTCTAACTGATTTGTGTAAAGCAGAAATTTGATTATAAAATTCCTCGCCACCTTTATCAAAACGTTGGAGATTTTTAGGAATGATTTTCTTAACAATCTCTAGGGTTAGTTCTTTATCGCCAACTGAACTAATAACTAATTCAATAATATTTAATAATCTACGCGCATCACCATCTGCTAAATCAATTATTAGCTCTTGCACTGCATATACAATCTCTTGAGTATAATCCAACTTAAACAAGGCACGAGTAAATAGCGCTTGTAAATCATCACGTGATAAATTTTCTAATACATAAACCTGTACTCGAGATAATAGCGCATTATTTATCTCAAAAGATGGATTTTCAGTTGTAGCACCAATTAAAATAATAGTTCCATTTTCTAAATGATGTAAAAATGCATCTTGTTGGCTTTTATTAAACCTATGTATTTCATCCACAAAAAGCACTGTTGGCTTATCAAATAGCCCTTTTGCATTTTGCTCAGCCTGCTCTAAGGCATCTTTGATATCTTTAACGCCACTAAATACAGCAGATAACTTGATTGCATGACAATCAAAATTCTTAATAATAATATTAGCTAATGTGGTCTTGCCAACACCTGGTGGACCCCACAAAATCATTGACTGCAATTTACCATTTGTCAATAACTGACTTAAGGGTGAATTTTCACCAACTAAATGCTTTTGCCCTACCACGTCACTCAATATATTAGGGCGTAATAGTTCTGCTAATGGTTGCATAAAACGGCTTTATAAAAATTGATATTAGATTATTATACTATAGCTAACCTCAATTTAAATTACTACATTTTGCAAGTTATGTAGCCTATATTGATAGATAAAGAATGAAATAATGCACCATAGTTTAAGAGTAAATTAGCTAGATATGCAGATATATTATAAATATGGCATAATAATGGCTTAATTTTATATCAACGTTATTTTAACTACTACACATGTTCAAAAAAATCATATTCATAATACTATCTATCTTTATTTTAACAGGCATTTCGTGTGCTGAAACCATAAAAAATACTAGCGAATCAAATTTAACAGAATCAGAAGCTTTATCATATAAGTTAATGGCAGAAGAATACCAAAAAAAAGCAGATTATTATAATTCATTAATAAAAAACACTGAATCAACAATTGAAAGTAAGCCAGTAGAATCAGAGCACAATCCATTTAAAGGTTCACAAATAGGTATAGGTGGTAATAGTGTAACAGGTGGTGGAGATAATACCAATTTTAGTGGTAATTTAATCTTTAATTATGATCCTGATAAAAGTGAGTCTGGCTGGAGCTTTAAAACGTTAGGACAGTATGATTACCTTTATTCTAAGTCAGGTGGTAATGAAAAAAATCGTCTATACTTACAACAAAACGGCGCTTATATGGCAGATAAGTATAATGGTACATTTGCACAGGTTTCATATTTAAACGATATAAATAATTCATATGTGTATGTATGGAATGAAAATATTGGTTACCAATTACAGCTAATGAATAATGAAGATATGAATTTAGCTTTTAACTTTGGTCCAGGTCTTCAACAACGTGAAATAGTAGGTAGTGGATATACTCAAACCCTTCCACAGTTTTTATCTCAAATTACATATAATTTGTACTTAAATAAGCTTTTAACCTTTTACGAGCAGCTACAAAATACTACATCACCAATAAATAATACACTTTATTCTATTAGTCAATTGAATTTTATTATTAGCAATGGTTTTTCTATAGGGGTAAATTATCAAATTACATATAATTCTAACCCATCAGACAATGCAAATCCAATAAATTCAATCACTAGCGTACAAGTTAATTACGGCATAAATTAATTCATTTGTTATAATACATTATTAAATTTAATATTGGATAAGAAATGTGGCACCCAAATGTAACAGTCGCAGCAGTCATTGAACATAATGATAAATTTATTATGGTTCATGACAAAACTAAACATGGAATCAAAATAAATCAGCCAGCAGGTCATCTAGATCCAAATGAAAACTTGGTAGAAGCTGTAATCCGAGAAGTAAAAGAAGAAACTGGACTTGATTTCATTCCTGAAAAATTAGTTGGTATTTATACTATGCCTGCAAATAAAAATATTACCTATATTCGTTTTTGTTTTAAAGGTATACTCAAAGACTATAATCAAGAGCCAAAGCCCTCTGATAATGATTTAGATGTAGTTGAAGCAAGATGGTATACTTATGAAGAAATTATGCAAGCAAAAAACCATCACCGTAGTCAGGTAGTCGAGCAATGCTTAATTGATTACCTAAATGGACATGAACACTCATTAGATATTATAAGACTGTTTTAGATAAAATTATGACAAAAGTAGTAATAGGAATGTCTGGCGGAGTTGATTCGTCAGTAGCGGCTCATCTGCTAAAACAACAAGGATATGATGTCATCGGTATTTTCATGCAAAACTGGGAAGATGATGATAATGATGGGTACTGTACTATTAAGCAAGATAGTATGGATGCAATTGCTGTTGCTGATGTGCTTGGTATAGATATTGAAATTGTAAACTTTGCCAAAGAATACAAGGATCGCGTATTTAGCTATTTCCTCAAAGAGTATCAAGCTGGTCGAACACCAAATCCAGATATATTATGTAATTCAGAAATTAAATTTAAAGCATTTTTAGAACATGCTATTAGTATCGGTGCAGAATTTATTGCAACTGGTCATTATGTAAGTAAAAGTCAAACCGCTCATGGAGAAACTTTAACCAGAGCTCTAGATAGCAATAAAGATCAAAGTTATTTTTTATACCGTTTAAATCAATATCAAATCAGTAAGTCTTTATTTCCATTAGGTAATATAATTAAACCTGAAGTACGTAAAATAGCTGAAAAATTAAATCTGCCAAATGCAACTAAAAAAGATAGTACTGGCGTATGTTTTATTGGTGAGCGTCCATTTAGAGAGTTTCTTCAAAAATATATGCCCACTCAACCAGGTAATATGATAACCCCTGAAGGTAAAAAAGTTGGCATCCATCAAGGTCTAATGTATTATACATTGGGTCAACGAAAAGGCTTAGGAATTGGTGGCCAAGGAGACCCATGGTTTGTAGCTAATAAAAATTTAAGCACAAACGAATTAATAGTAGTACAAGGACATAATCACCCCCTATTATTAAATAAAGAACTATTAGCAAATCAGTTAAATTTTGGATTAGGTGAATTACCTAATGATGGTATATATACAGCAAAAACTCGTTATAGAATGCAAGATGCTAAATGCGAATTAATTCGTTTAGATAACGATAATATAAAATTAATTTTTGATGAGCCACAATGGGCAATTACGCCTGGACAGTCTGTTGTTATATATGACAATGATAAATGTCTTGGTGGCGGAGTCATCAATTAATGTACATCATTAAAGTATATTGATCATAAATAACTTAGATGTCACGCACTTAAAACTCATAAAATAATGTAATATTTTTTATCAATAAAGTATTTTATTGATAAAATACATGGTTGGTTATTCATTTTTGGGAAATTATTATGACTACATTACCTCAGGTTGATTTCAAATCAGAAAATGCAAGCAAAGAATTTGCAAAATCTCTACGTGAAACTGGTTTCGCAGTTATAAAAAATCACCCGATTAATCAAGAACTTATGTTAGATGTATTTGCTGATTGGAAAAACTTCTTTGAAAATGAATATAAAGAAGATTATCTATACAATATGGATACTCAAGATGGGTTTTTTCCTATGCGTATATCGGAAACAGCCGTTGGTTATAGCATAAAAGATATTAAGGAATTTTACCATTATTACTCTTGGGGGAAATTCCCAAGCCAATTATCAAATAAAAGCAAAGAACTATATAAGCAAATGGTTGACGTTGCTAATACATTATTGGTATGGGTTGAGGAAAATTTACCAGAAGAAATCCGAACTAATTTATCACAACCTTTAACTCAAATGGTTGAAAATTCAGAGTCTAATTTAATGCGTATCCTCCATTACCCTCCACTAACTGGAGAGGAAACAGAAGGTGCTGTTCGAGCAGGCGCACATGGTGATATCAATTTATTAACAGTACTAATAGCAGCGTCTCAATCAGGTCTACAACTAAAAGGATCAGATGGTCAATGGGTGGATGTCCCGCTAGACCCAGGTATGCTAGCCATAAATATTGGTGACATGCTTGAACTAGCTACTGATGGATACTATAAATCAACTATACACCAAGTGGTTAATCCTTCAGATGAATCTCGTCACAATTCGCGTTATTCAATCCCTATGTTTTTACATCCACGTGATGAAGTTAGGTTATCAGCAAGTAAAACAGCTGGAGAATTTTTAGATGAACGTCTACGTGCATTAGGCATAAAAAAATAATTTAGGAAAAATATAAACAAATGAAAAACACTAAATATCAATCAGAAGCAACACAATTTATTAATACTTTATTAAATAAACCAGGTAATCATGAGCACCAAATGGAATTACGTAATACATGGTGGGATAAAGAATTTATTGACTTAGAAGAACAAAAATCATATGCAGAATCAGAAGTTAAAAATGATGGATACGTTTATTTTTCATATGATACGAAAGCATAAATGCTAAAAACACCAATAACACCAGAATTAATTGCATACTGCGAAAGCCTAGGTACTCGTGAAAGTGATATATTGGCATCTCTGCGTAACGAAACTCTTAAATTAAGTAATTCGCAAATGCTTATCACTCCAATTCAAGGTGCATTTCTTAAGTTATTGGCACAGATTACAAATGCTAGTAAAATCCTTGAAATTGGTATGTTTACTGGATATAGCGCTTTATGGTTAGCATCTGGACTAAATGAATTTGGTAGTTTGATAACATTAGATATATCTGATAAACATCTAGAGCTTGCAAATAAACATTGGGTTGCAGCAAATCTTCAAGATAAAATTAAGCCGATTATAGCACCAGCAGAAGAAACGCTTAAGGCATTCATAGATGATAACTTTAAATTTGATATCATTTTTATTGATGCCAATAAATCACAATATATAGAATACTATGAGTCATCGTTAAAAATATTAAATGACGGTGGAATCATTATTTTAGATAATGTGCTAATGTATGGTCAGGTATTAGCAGAGTCGCCACAAAAAAACTTTGTCAAGACTTTAAAACAGTTAAATGAATTAATTAAAAACGATAACAGAGTAGATATGGTTATGTTACCAATTGGTGATGGCCTGACTATAGCTCGCAAAAGGGATACGCAATGAAAAGACGTATTAGACGTAATAACTTACAAAACCAGATGAACGTAGTGCCATATATTGATGTAATGTTAGTATTATTGGTTATCTTTATGGTAACAGCGCCGATGTTTACCCCAGGTGTTATTAATTTACCAACAGTTGGAAAAGCTGCACAAGTTACAGTAAAGCCAATTGAAATTAATATTGAAGCCGATGGTAGTTATTCGTTAACAGAAAATGGTAAAACTAATCCAATTTCCACTGAAGATGAATTAGTTAGTAAAGCAATACAAGCTTCAACTGATGAAACACCTGTTGTGGTATCTGCTGACAAAACTATTCAATATGATAAAGTAATTAATATCGTTGATAAATTATATAGTAGCGGCATAAAAAAAGTTGCTTTGGTAGTTAAACAAAAAAATGGTTAAACATAATAAAACTAGTAATTTAGTCTCAATAAGTTTACACATAGGAATCATTGTATTATTAATGATCTTTAGTAAACCAGAGCAAATTTTAGTTCCGTCACGTTCTGATGGTATAGAGGTTAGTCTTGTTTCTATGCCAGAACAAGAAGTGGTAAAAACATACGTACCACAGGTAAAATCTGAGCCAGCACCGATAAAAACTCTAGATACTCCAGCAGATGTTAATATTAAACAAACTACAACACCAACTGTAAAACCACAAGAAGCTCCAGTAGTAAAGCCCGTTATAAAGCCTGAAATAAAACCAGAGCCAATTAAAAAACAAACTGAGACAAAACAACCATTACCTAGTGAATCAAAAACAAAAAAAGAAACAGTAAGTAAAAAAGCTCAAATTAACGATCTTTTAGGTGATGTACTATCTGATAATAGCGCATCCGTTAGAAAAGGTAAGGCCTTAGGTGGCAATCCAAATGGAACAAGCGACACTGATAACTTAATTGGTAATTATGCTGATCAAGTTATTAATGCAGTTAGACCTTTTGTTGTGCTTCCAGATAATTTAAATGCAAATGCAAAAGCAATTATCAAAGTTGAACTATATCCAAATTTACACGTAAAATCAGCAACTCTCATAAAATCTAGCGGTAATCCGCAATATGATAAAAATGTGCAAGATGCGATTATGCGAGTAAAAATTTTCCCATCACTACCAGATGGTACAAAGTTTGTTGATTATAGAATTTTAAAATTAACCTTTAGACCTTAATTATAAAATGAGGAATTATTCATGAAATATAATAAATTAAAATACCTAGTTGCAATTATTGGCATAACAAATTTAGCTTATGCTGATCAGAATATTGAAATCGTTGGTGGTAGCAGTGCTGGAGCACCTAAATTAGCCATAGTAAATTTTACAAATGATAATGATAAAGTCACAGACATCATTA
Organism: Burkholderiales bacterium; assembly: GCA_028693355.1. Taxonomy (GTDB): domain Bacteria; phylum Pseudomonadota; class Gammaproteobacteria; order Burkholderiales; family UBA11063; genus Aquella. The sequence continues at coordinate 8,295 of JAQUVM010000025.1, read as the reverse complement.
CAAATGATTTTAAAATCACTGGTGAATTTAATGTAAGCAACTTAGTATCTGCTGATAGCGTTGAAAGTGGAGTACAGTACGTTGTATCTGGAAAAATAGTTAATAATTCAGAATCAGGACAATCTCAAGTAACTTATAAATTATTTGACAATATAAATAATAAAATATTGCTAAACCAAACTGTTTCATACCCAACAAAATCATCTCGTAAAGCAATTCATACGATTGATAATAATATATACAAAGCTATAACAAATACGCCTGGCATTTTTACAACTAAAGTAGCTCTTACTGCAAAACAAGGTAGTCAATACGTATTAACTATTTCAGATTTTGACGGATATAACCCAAAAACATTATTATCTACTAAATCACCTATTACTTCATTAGCGTGGAGTAAAGATGGTAAATCTTTAAGCTATGTAACATATGAAACAAAAAAACCAGTAGTATATGTTCAAAATTTAGCTCAAGGCACTCGTTATATCGCATCTAATTTCAATGGTTCAAATTCATCTCCTGCATTTACAGCAAATGCACAAAAACTAGCGGTTACATTGAGTAAAGATTATGGTTCTCATATTTATTTAATTAATAATCAAGCATATACTTCTGCAACTCAAGCTATTCCCCTAATTAATTATGGAACTATTGATACAGAAGCGGATATTTCATCAAATGGTAAAGTTATTTTTACATCTGATCATGATGGTGGCCCACAAATCTTTATGACAGATTTAAATGGCTCAGCTCCAGTTAGAGTAACTAATAATCTTGGCAACTATAATACAACGGCAAGATATTCAAATGATGGTACAAAAATTACCTTCATTAATAGAAATAGCGGAGTGCTACAAACTTATGTGTTGGATTTAGTCACTCAATCTGCATACCCAGTAAATCAAAAAGCTAATCATGATTTAGCACCAAGTTTTGCACCAAATGATAAGCTAGTAATGTTCTCTAGCGATAATACTGTATATATTAGCAATATCACAGGTACAGTGCAAACAAAATTAAGTAAATATAATTACGGACAAATTATTGATCAAAGATGGTCTCGCAGTTACTAGATAAATAACTATGTAGTATAATGATATAGTAGTAACAAATTTTTAATGGAATAAAAAATGTTTAAAAAAACCTTATTGATCCTTTTAGCAGGGTCAAGCATAAGTGCATTTGCTCATGATAATGCAAGCGCACCTGCAAACTCAACAGATAATGCGGCATTTAGCCAAAACAATGCTACGGAAGCAAAAAACTCAAATAGTCCTAATGTTAACTCTCGTTTATATAGTGGTGCTCAATTTCCACAACAAAATGATTTAACTGGAAGCAAAGGTGCTAAATATAATCAACAGAAGCCAGAGCATCAAAACAACAGTGATAAATCAAGCTTTAGTCGCAATAATGCTACAGATGCAAATCAAGCTAATAGTCCTACTGTAAATCCTAGACTATATAGTGGCGCTCAATTTCCCCAACAAAATCAGTTAACTGGCGAAAAAGGTGTAAAATATAATAAAAAACCCACTAACCAAAATAACTCTCACAAATCTACATTTAATAAAAATAATGCTACAGATGCGAATCAAGCTAATAGCCCTACTGTAAACTCTCGTTTATATAGTGGCGCGCAGTTCCCACAACAAAATCAATTGACTGGAAAAAAGAAACCAAATAAAAAACAAAATTCATCACAAGCCAAGTAAGGTTATCTCTTGCAGATTAGTCATACTGTGTTGTATAATACCTACTGGCAGTTTATTTACTTTTTCAAATTAAAAAGGAATTCTAATGAAAAAATTATTGGCAATTTTAATCGCTGGTTCTGGCTTAGTTGCTTGTTCTTCAAACAAAGCTCCTGTACAAGCTCCTGTGACTCCTGCTCCAGTAGAAGCACCACAAGCAAATACTGCTACAGATAGCCTATCAGGCGACAATAATTCAGTATACTTCGGTTTTGATAAATATGATATTCAAGATCAATACACTGGTGTAGTAAAATCTAATGCAAACTATTTAGCAGCTACTTCAACAGCTAAAGTACAAGTTCAAGGTAATACTGATGATATCGGTTCTGTAGAATATAACTTATCTTTAGGTCAAAAACGTGCTGATGCAGTTAAAAAATCTTTAATTGCTTCTGGTGCTGCTAAATCTCAAGTAGAAGCTACTTCTAATGGTAAGCTACATGCTAAGTTTGACAATGATACTGAAGAAAACCGTGCATTAAATCGTCGTGCTGATGTTCTTTACAAAAATGAACAACCTCAAGGTTACACAGTAGACGCTAAGGGTCTTCCTGTTTATACAGCAGTAGAAGGTTCTAAGTAATCATGAAAAAAAGTTTGTTGACAATCTTATGGTTGTCAGCAAGCCTTTTTTTAATAGGCTGTGCTGATGATCAAGCGCGTCAGCAAATTGCTGACACAAATCAAAAAATGAATCAATTGCAACAAAACGTTGCTGTTCTTGATACAAAACTTACAAATCAAAAAGTCCTTGACTTATTAAATCAAATTGATGGTTTGCAAACACAAATTAATCAATTAAATGGTAGAGTCGCTAATTTAGAACAAGGTCAAAAATCTGGTTCTGGCGATATAAACCAACAAATTCAAGCTCTAGATATGAGATTATCTGCATTAGAAAACCCAACGTCAGCTAAAAGTAATGCTAACGCGGTAACTGATAAAGAAGTTGGAGCTGCCGTAGCTGGTTCTGATTCTACAGCAATGCTACAATCTTCTATTGCAAAAATTAAATCAAATGATTTAGCAGGAGCAATTGCTGGATTAAAACAAGTTGCTGCATCAAATGATAAGCAATCTGCCGTTAGTGCTCGTTATTATTTATCTGTAGCATATGTTGCAAATAACCAATATAGCGATGCAGTTACAGAAGCTAACAAATTTATTGCATTAGCAGGAAATAAAAATAAAAATATTCCTGATGCTATGCGTGTTGTATATATCGCTCAAGTACAATTAGGGCAAGAAGATAAAGCAAAAGCAACAGCAAATAAATTATTAAAACTATATCCAAGTAGCGAAGCCGCAAAAAAAGTTGCTAAGCAAATTCAAAAATAATTAAAATTCAGGTATTATGCCTGAATTTTTAATTTATACTTATATATCAGTAAGTATTTCTTAAAACAAGAAATACTTATTTAGAAAGTAATATAGTAATGTAAATAGTAGCCATTTATATGCTACGTTATAAGAGTAGAAGATTAAAATATGCAAGTAAATCTACACAATTCATCGGGTAATCAATTTACACATTATACCGAAAAATCAGTAACTATTAATAACCAAGAATTTATACAAAATATTCTAGTTACACAAAATACCATTATAAATGATATTACATATACTAATATACATGATATAACACTAGAAGAAATCACTAAAATTGTAACAGAATATCAACCAGATATAATTATATTTGGCACTGGAGCACGAATTGAAATGCCAAATTTAAATATATTGCATTTCTTACAAAAAAATCAAATTGGTTTTGAGGTTATGCCAATTGCTGCATTATGCAGAACTTTTAACTATCTAATTGGCGAAGGCCGCAATGTAATGGGAATTATATTATTTAACTAATTGACGTAAATAATTTACTAAATAACACGTTGCTAAGTACTCCATTTTTCCTTACCCCTGTACCTAGGTGTATTTCATCACAAGCTATTTGCTGAGATAATGCAAAAGCATTGTCAGGTGTTACCCCACTTCCAACTAATAAGATAATTCCATAATCATCACATATTTTTCGCATTTGTAATAATTGAGTTACTCCATTAACCGCCTTATCAAAACCACCCGATGATAAAACTCTCGTCAACTTACTTTTATTATATTGAGAAACAAGCTTATGGCAATTCATAACTGCATCATTACTAACATCTATAGCACGATGAAACGTTAACTCTAGGGCGGTATTATCTATTTGTTTTAAAACCTCCTCAAGTTGGCTAAAATTAATATTACCACTATCTGTTAAAGTTCCAAATACTATAGCATTGGCTTTAGTTTTCTCTATTATATAGTCTATTTCTTTTTTAACTTGTAACATATTGTTATTATCAAAAATAAAGCTATCTCCATGAGGTCTAACCATAACATTAACAGGAATGCTAACAGAATTACAGACCTCTGCTATTAAATCCTGCCTAGGCGATAGTCCACCTAAGTCAAAACTATGAATTAGCTCTAATCTGCTTGCACCATATTTTTCAGCTAATATAGCTTCTTCAATTGAAGTAACAATAATTTCTACGTGTTTAATCATAAATTAATCTTCTATAATAAATTCAGCAACTTTTGGCCATATCTCAGGTAATGCATCAGTTAAAGCATGATCACTATCTAATTCATTTAATAAAACTTTATTATTTATACTAAAATTGCGGCTTGATTCAATTGGAATAGTTTTATCATGAATACCATGAAAACTAATAATCTTGACATTTTTAGTATTGAAGTCTCTATCTTTAATATTTTGCATATCTAAATAAAAGCCATAATGTAATAAAAACTCTTTGTTCAAACCAGTATTATAAATTGGTAAACTGCCATCTTTTTTCCATTTTATAAGATTGTCATTTCCCACCAACTTATCCCAATGAGAGTTAAATTCTAATGCTGGTGCTAATAATATAATTTTCTTTATGTTTCGTAGCATTTCTACTAAATTTAGACTAATTAATCCACCCATGCTAGAACCAATTAATGTAATTTTGTCATATTGTTTAAATTTTATTTTTAATTCATTAATTACTTTAGATAAAGTAAATCGTGAAAAATCTTTTCCATTTAAATCTAAACACTCTAGTTCAATGTTAATATTAGCAAACTGTTCTTTAAAAAATATTGCTTTTGCCGAATTAATACCAGATGCAAAACCATGTAAGTAAAAATATTTCATATTCACCTCAAATAAAAATTTTCTTAATTTTAAAATAATTTGCAGCTAAAATGTAATCATAGCAGCAAAAGTAGATGATTTATTATAAGTAAAATTAAATATGTAAGATTTAATTTATAATAAAGTATCTTAATAAAAATAAAAGGCTTACATTAAATGTAAGCCTTTTTAAACAGTTTTACTTAGTAGGTCAAACCAAAAGATATCATACCACCAACGTTATTGTCTGGAGCCAATGCCACAGCACCTACTGGATTAGCACTAACCAAGTTTTCTTGATAAGAGTAATTATTATAGAACGCCTGAGCTCCTAGTTGAAAATTACGATATAAATTGAATTTACCGCCCAAAACGGTGCGATTATTATAAAAATTAGCTTGTGCTAAACCTTGAGTCATATTTGCTTGACTTAAGTTATAAACCATATTTTGATCTAAGTAAATATCAATCACATCATTTATTCTATACTCAAGCCTAGCACCCGCACCAAAAGTCCAATAATAATCAGAAGTAAGATTAGATACAGGGGTAGCTTGCAAAGTATAAGAAGATAAATTTACATTACGACCAAACTGTCCATATGGCGTTAGTAAAATTTTATCCTTAAGCAATGGAAAAGCATAACCAACTTTGGCGTTAACGCCACCAAACTGAGGATCTGCACCTGTTAACTGACCTGTCATACCTACAGCAGGATCCACGTTTGGAGATTGGCGATAACTTGAATATAAATATGCATTAATATCCATCCAAACACCGACATTGAATAAACGTTCAACATCAAAATTTAAAAACGTAGCGCTATAGTTACCACCAGAAGTACCAGCAGCACTTAAATTACCTGAGAAAGCTCCAAAACCTAGCGAATACTGTCTATCAAACTTTTGAAAAGCTCCATATTCATTTGATTCAGCATTATTTACAACTAAATCACTCTCATTTGCAGCATAGACGTAACTTGAAAATCCAGCAAAGAAGCCACACAATATAGCAAACTTACGCATATATCTAAATTCCTTTAAAAATCTCTTTATTAATTATATTTAAATCTTATTACAAATACAAATTAAAAATTATTAATCTGTGTTATGATAGCATAATATAACAAAAAGATGCTAGTTACACTGCAGCAAAATAATAATTTATTCTAATCATCATACCATAAACCATAAAACTTCAATCCAAAGCTTTTATTAATCTAACAACTTAGATAAAGATTATAAAAAAATAAACTTTAAAAATCAATAGAATAGATGCAAAAACACAACAATACAATATAAATTTATACCAATACAAATCAAAAGATTACAACAAAACACATCAAATAATATTGTGTAAAACTTACTTTCATACAACATAAACTTGAATTTATATTTAAAATATGCCTCGTCAGAACTTGACAAAAACATATACTAATATGCTACAATCCACTACCTGACTTTAAACATCTTAGATGGTAATTTTTATAAAGGATTTATTATGAAAAAATTATTAATCGCGTTATGCGGTTTATCAATGACTGCTGCTTTTGCTGACAATTTTAAAATTGGGTACATAAATGTAGACCGTGTTATGGCTGAAGCTACTCCTGCTAAAACTATTTCAAATGCAATTCAAACTAAATTTGCTGACCAGCAAACAAAGTTAACACAATTAAACCAAAAAGTAGTTGCTGATGAAAGTGGATTGATTGCATTACAAAATAAAGCATCTAGCTTTGAAAAATTATCAAAAGCTGATCAAAAAACTTATAAAGAAAAAAATGAAGTATACGCTAAAGATAAAAACAATTTTATCCAACAGTACACTCAATACCAACAACAAGTTTCAGCTACAGAACAATATGCTCTTAACTCTTTCTTGAAACAATCATATGAAGTATTAAAAACTTTAGGTTCTAAAAATGACTTGGATTTAGTATTAACTTCAAATCAATTAGTTTATGCAAAAGCTAAATATGACCTAACAGATCAATTATTAACTCAAATTGATAAAATGGATGTATCTGATATTGTTAAACAAGTTCAAACAGGACCAGTAGCACCACAAGCTCCAGCAGCTCAAGCTAGCAAGTAATGTTAAAAAAGTCGCATCCGTGCGACTTTTTATTTTCTCCTAGTCAAAACTCTACACAATATCTCATACAAAAATATAGATAGACTTGCAAAAAATAACCCTATTCCAATACCAGCTAAACAATCTCCTAAATAATGATAATTTAAGATAATTAAACAAGCAATAGAACATATAGAGATATTAAAAAATAACATCTGCTGCTTAGGAAATAATAATGATAACCAATAAGCACAAAAAATCATTAAAGTTGAATGACCAGATGGAAATGATCCTAAGTTATTGTATCCATGAAACCAATTAAATCCATATACATTATCTTTAATTAAGGATAAATTATTTTGAGTCCAAGTTAGTGGCCAGTAACGCCCAAAAATTACTTTTAATAATGTTTTTACTTCTAATGTTATTTTTAACATAATATAAAAATAACTGCTTGCTAGAATAGAAGCTAAAATATTTCTTAAATTAATTTTTGAATCTGTTTTATAAAATTTAATAAATATGGCTATAATCACACAAGTAATAAATATTGCTGGCATACCCTCTGTGATATTACGTAACAATATCAATTTATCATATCTATATTCATGAATAAATAATGCTAAACTCTTATCTATCCATAAAATAGAAATTAATGATGCTATAAAACACAATAATATATATTTATACGTGCTAATCATGACGTATAACCGAGTAACACTCTAAATATCCTTTTAGCATTTCTGGATTAGCATAGTAAGGCAATACTTTAAATAAATTATTACCACAAAAAGAATCTACTTCTTTAAAAGTATTATTTAATTGCTGACCATTATTCATCCAATCAGATTGAGTCATAAAAACATAATATGATCCAGACTTAGGTAGTTCAGATAGATTTTTCACTTTAAAATATGGCATTTGTGAATGAAACTCTAATGGTGTCATATTTGTATTTAAGTCAAAAACGGCTGTTAGCGGTGCACGATTAACTATTTGTGCGGCTTGATACCCTACATCATATTTAGCACAAATAAATACATTTATAAACATCGCAAAAGCTAATACAGAAGATATCGCCAAAGATGGCAGTAACATTAAATGATCTGTATAACTGCGTTTACGAGCATAGATAGTAACTATAAGCAAGGTAATCGGAATGATTGCAAAGAAACTATAAATGCTACCCTGAAATAAGTATACAGATAAAAAAAGTAATCCAAATGATAAGATAACCCCAATACCACGTTGTATGATAGATAAATAACGCACATCTATTTTCGTATCAATAAACTGGGC
>JAQUVM010000104.1 GCA_028693355.1 Burkholderiales bacterium | reverse complement strand
ATAAACCTACGCCATCTATAGCAACTCCATCCAAGCTTAGAGTAGTAAGAGCTGTAAGGTGTTGAGCTATAGCCAGTGCGCTAGTATTTGTAATTTGAGTATATATTTGACCAGTTCTTCCTCTTGCTCCATTATTTATGTCTGAACCTAGCGCTAAAAAAGTAAGCTTTTTCATATTATGAGCAATGTTTACTGCGCCATTATCTGTAACTTCATTATTACGTAAATCTAAAAACGTAATATTCTTCATATTTTGGGCTATTGCTGTAGCACCATTATCACTAATTTTATTTGCACTTAAGCTCAGTGAAGTAAGTTTTTCCAAATTTTGAGCTATAGCTTTAGCACCTTCATCGCTAATGAGATGTCTATTGCTAATCAGTTGTGGCATAATTAGATTATCAGTAGCTCTTATATCATTAAATATATTTACCACCAAATTTAATTTTAGGTGGGTGAGGCTTTTCATATTTTGAGCTATATAGATAGCACTTTTATCGTCAATAATATTACCACTTAGGTCTAAATAAGTAAGATTTTTGGGAATCTTATTTATTATATGCGGCATGATATGATGATTAATTCCATTACCACTAAAATCTAAATAAGTAAGATTTTTTGGGAGATGGTTAACAATCTCAATTATATCTTCATCTAGCAACTGGAAATTAAACATACTTAAATGTGTAATACTTTTATCTTCTGCTAATAAAGAAAAAAGTTTCTTTAAATCTTTAGAATCTATCTGAAATTCTTGATGATAATCGATTTCTATAAAAGAACCTATATTTTCGTTATTTTTTAATTTATTTAAAAGATTATTAATATTATTTTTTGTTACTATTGTTGGCTTCTCAAGACCTTTGTGCATTAGCGTTAAGCTTGTGGTATCTTGATTGGGTTTTATCATATTATTAGTACTGCCGCCGCTATTGCAACCAATGATTGTGGTAGATAAAATAGATGCCAGTAATACGTAGATTAAATTCTTATTCATTTTATGAAATACCTTCCTTAATTTTTAATTATTCTTAAATAACATTTAAGATATGCGTGATTGTAGTATGGTTTACGTTGCTACGTCAATAAATATTAATATAATTCAATATAGTGACATAAAAAAATAATATATAATGACTCTAAGATCTCATCAGATAAGTACTTAATATTTTTGTATTTGTTATGCTATATATGGCAAGAAATATCCTAGATACGCTATTTAGAGCTGCTTTTTATCTAAATTTATTAATCAAGCAGTTTAGCAAAAACGTAATAATTTGGCTTATAATGAGTTGAAATATTCTTTGTTGCGAATATTGTAAAGATAGTTAGATAAGTGAAAATTATATTAAAGATAATTATTTTGATATTAAATGTACTTTATGAAAAACCGCTTTTTAAAGCGGTTTTATGGAAATTATTCAGGTAAGCCTTCAGCATCTGTGCTTGCATCAATCTCTCGTTCTGCATGAGGAATTTCATCTATTGCAGAGCTTGATAATGCACGGATTTTAGCTTCTACTTCTGCTGCTATCTGTGGATTTTCTTTTAAGAATGTGCGTACATTTTCTTTACCTTGACCAATCTTTTGTCCTTTGTAGCTATACCATGCACCAGATTTATCAATTAATTCATTAGCAACGCCAATGTCAATAATCTCACCTAGGCGTGAAATACCTTCACCGTAAAGAATTTCAAAATCAGCTTGTTTGAATGGAGGTGCAACTTTGTTTTTAACAACCTTAACTTTAGTTTCATTACCTAAAATTTCATCACCTTTTTTGATAGCGCCAGTACGACGAATATCTAAACGCATAGATGCATAAAATTTCAACGCATTACCACCTGTTGTAGTTTCAGGAGAGCCAAACATTACACCAATTTTCATACGAATCTGGTTAATAAAGATTACTAATGTATTTGTACGTTTAATATTAGCAGTTAATTTGCGTAGTGCTTGTGACATTAAGCGAGCTTGTAGACCCATGTGGCTATCGCCCATTTCACCTTCAAGTTCAGCTCTTGGAGTAAGAGCAGCTACAGAATCAATTACTATTACATCAACACCACCACTGCGAACCAACATATCTGCAATTTCTAATGCTTGTTCACCAGTATCTGGTTGTGAAATTAACATTTCATCAACTTTAACACCTAATTTACGAGCATAAATTGGATCAAGAGCATTTTCAGCATCTATATATGCACAAGTCCCGCCAAGTTTTTGCATTTCTGCAACTACGTGTAAGCATAATGTGGTTTTACCTGATGATTCAGGTCCAAATATCTCTACAATACGTCCACGAGGTAATCCACCAACTCCGATAGCTAAATCAAGACCTAATGAACCAGTTGATACAACTTGTAAATTAGATTCAACTTGCTTATCATTCATACGCATAATAGAGCCTTTACCAAACTGCTTCTCAATTTGTGAAAGAGCAGCTTGTAAGGCTTTGGATTTTTCTAGATTTTCTGCCATTTTTATTCCTATATAAGCAATATAGTATTCAAAGTATTTCTATTTTGGATTAGGAATACTGATAAAAAATATCTTCGATATGTACATTTAGTACATGAGAAATATTTTTTGAAGTATGACACAGTCCAAGCTAGAAAGACAAAGAATACCTTATAGTGTAAATGATTTGTGAGTATTATTAACTAATTGCTCAACAAATGTTTCAAATAATTTTGTTTCAATAAATTCATTTTCACTAACTTTTTCTAATAAAATAGCTTCTTTGATTATTGAATTACCCACGATAGCAACTAATAATCCACCAACTTTTAGCTGTCTTTTAAATGAGTCATTAATTAATTCAATGCCGCCACCAATGAAGATTTTATCAAATGGAGCTTTTGCATCTAGTCCAAATGAGCCATCTCCCTCAATAACTGAAACATTTTTAATGCCAGTTTTAGTTAAGTTATTAACCGCAAATTTTTTGTTTTCTAAGTCTGATTCAACACTGTATACAAAGTCGGTTAATTTAGCTAATAAAGCAGTAACATATCCACTACCAGTGCCAATTTCTAAAACTTTGTCTTTCTTACTTAGTTTTAATTCTTGTAGTAAACGAGCTTCAATTTTTGGAAATAACATCTTTTGTTGGCCAGGAAGTGGCACTTCGATATCTGATAAAGCTAAGTTACGATATACTGGCTGTACAAAATCTTCACGTTTGATAGTTCCCAATAATTTCATTACATTTTCATCAAAAACTCTCCATGGGCGAACTTGTTGTTCCACCATATTAAAGCGAGCTAATTCAAAATCCATCGATTACTCCATTTATTTAATTTTTTGTTCTTTTTTAACTTTATTTACTAACGCTTGAATAACGTTCATCAATTGATCTGGTTGTGCTGGCATAGTCATATATTTTCCGCCAACTATTACTGTTGGCGTACCTGTTATATTATATGCTTGTGTATATTGAGCATATTCTTGAGGTTTAGTACTAACAGCAAACGAATTATATGTATTCATAAACTTTTTACTGTCTACCAATTTTTTATTAGCAGCTAAAAAAGTTTGTAGTTGTTTAGGATCTTCTAAGTTTTGACGTTGGTTCATTGTTGCGTTAAAAACTTGTTGATTAAAGTTTGTACCTAATTTTAGAGCTTCTGATGTCGCATTAATTTTTGCATACCCTGTGAAATGCCCATCCCACACGACCTGAATTCTATTTAGATCTACATTTTTATTTTTTGTATACCATGCATCAAGTTTAGGTTCTAATAATGCACAGTGTATACATGCAAATGAATAAAATTCAGTTACATTTACAGAGCCTTTTTTACTTGGTAGTGGCTTACTAGCGTTTGATATAACAGTATAGTCTTTACCTTGGGTGATTGCTATATCTGCAGCAAATACAGAGTTTATTGTCGCAGCTGAGATTAGCATTAATATATATTTTTTCAAGATTTATTCTCCTATTTTTATAATTGTTGAATTTATACTTTGTTGTTTAAGATCATTTTGTGTATTTTGTGCCTGTTGCTTATTATTAAATGGGCCTAAAAATACTTTTGTTATGCCATTTTTACTTGCTATTTTAGGATTAAATCCAGAAATTGCTAGTTGAGCTTTTACATCGCTTGCTGAAGCAGCATTTGAAAATGCTCCTATTTGCACGATAAAGCTACTTTTTATTGCTACTGAAGTAGCTGGTTTATTTTGGATATTATTCACTACTTGTTGTATCGTATTTGTTGTCTCTGCAGCTTTTTGTTTTACAACCGGCGCTGTATTTTGCGGTGCTTCTGGTGGCTGAGTTTGAGCTGAATCAATCTGTTTTTTACCTTGTAACACATCATAGAAATCATATTTTGGCTCAGAAGCATCTGGTTTATTCTTAGTACCTTGTGCTAGTGTGTCGCTTGCCACAGCCATTTGAGTCCCAGGTACCAGCGTAATAGGATTTGATGCCTCAGACTTTTTATCATTTTGTTGTAATGATTGATTATTTGTAAATGGATTTGGTGCTTTATTGAGAAAAAAAACCACACCTCCGGCAATACCTAAACCAATTAATATACCAAGTAAAACTTTTCCCACAGAATAAACCTTTAAATCATTCTCTTATATTGACTTGCTAAACTGATATGCTTAACGCCTATAATATTATCGTTATCCAAATCAGCAATCGTGCGGGATAATTTTAACATTCTATAGTAACCTCGTGCAGATAAACCTTGTTTTTCACAAATTTGTTTTAGTAGATTACTAGTTTTTGTATCCAATTTGCATATACTATCTACTTCATCATTACTTAATTCATAGTTTAATTTACTTTGTCTTTGTAGTTGGATTAAGCGAGCTTTTTCTATTCTTTTTAAAATAGTAGCAGATGATTCTCCAGATTGTAGACTTTGTAATTCAAACGTACTTAATGATGGAACTTCAACTACAATATCGATTCTGTCTAGTAATGGAGCAGAAATTTTGGCTGTATAGCGATTAATTTGCTCTATAGAACATTTACATGTTTTTTGGTGATGACCTTTATTTCCACATGGGCACGGATTCATTGCTGCAATTAGCTGAAAATCTGCAAGATAGTCAACTTTGCGATTAGCTCGTGAAATAGATATTTTTTTACTTTCTAATGGTTCTCTGAGAACTTCTAATACCTTTCTATCAAATTCTGGTAATTCATCAAGAAAAAGAACTCCATTATGAGCTAGGCTTATTTCTCCTGGTTTTGGATTTGAACCACCACCAACTAATGCAACCGATGAAGTGCTGTGATGAGGAGATCTAAATGGAGTTTTTTGCCACATGGATGGATTAAACCCAATATTACTCATG
>JAQUVM010000103.1 GCA_028693355.1 Burkholderiales bacterium | reverse complement strand
CATGAAGCATTCCCTTATACTTTACGTGTTGTATCTGAAGTATTAGAATCAAATGGTTCTTCTTCAATGGCTACAGTTTGTGCTGGATGTTTATCATTGATGGACGCAGGTGTTCCAATTAAAGATCACGTAGCTGGTGTGGCAATGGGTCTTATTTTAGATGGTAATAAATTTGCAATCTTAACTGATATTTTAGGTGATGAAGATCATCTTGGCGATATGGATTTTAAAGTAGCAGGTACTGAAAAAGGTGTAACTGCATTGCAAATGGATATAAAAATTGAAGGTATTAATAAAGCAATTATGCAAGTAGCTTTACAACAAGCTCGTGAAGGTCGTATGCATATTTTAGGCTTAATGAAAGCAGCTTTACCATATCCTAAATTATTATCTGATTTGGTTCCTCGTTTATATACTGTGAAAATTAATCCAGAAAAAATCAAAGATGTTATCGGTAAAGGTGGTTCTGTAATTAAAGGAATTATTGCTGATACTGGTGCTACTATTGATATTACAGATGAAGGTATTGTTACAATTGCATCTAGCTCACGTGAGCAAGCAGATAAAGCTCGTTCTATTATTGAAGGAATTGTTGCTGAGGCTGTTCTTGGTGAAGTATATGATGGTAAAGTAACTCGTTTATTAGATCGTAATATGGGTGCTATGGTAGCTATTCTTGGTGGTCGTGACGGATTTGTGCATGTATCTCAAATTGCTCATGAGCGCGTAAATAATGTTTCTGATTATCTAAAAGAAGGTCAGGAAGTAAAAGTTAAGGTAACTGAGTTTGATGATAGAGGCAGAATGCGTTTATCAATAAAAGCAGCATTGCCTGCTCCTGTAGTTGCAGAAGCTCCTAAGGAAGAAACGGTAGAAGCAGCAGTTGCTCCTACACAGGAAGAAACTACAAATAGTTAAAACCTTATAAAAGCTACATCTTTATGGTGTAGCTTTTTTTATTAAATGAGATCCTTTTATGATTATTGGTATTCCTAAAGAAATTAAATTTGATGAGAGCCGAGTTGGAATGACACCAGCTGGGGTATATGAATTATTTAGATCTGGTCACCAAATTATTGTAGAAAATAATGCAGGTTTGTCAGTAGGGTATGATAATCAATCGTATATTGATGCAGGAGCAACTATTGTTTCTGATTTAGCTGATGTATATCAACAATCACAAATGATAGTTAAGGTTAATCCGCCAGATCCACGAGAGTATCAATATATTAAAGAAAAACAGATTATTTTTTCTAGTTTGCATCTATGTATAAACCCAGAGTTAGCTCAGGCATTATTAGAGTCAGATTGTATTGCAATTGCTTATGAAACGGTGACAAATGATGCTAATCAGTTACCTTTATTATCTCCAATGTCAGAGGTTGCAGGAAAATTATCAGTACAAGCTGGAGCTGTTATTCTTCAAAAAGAAAATGGTGGTGCTGGTATTTTATTAGGCGGTGTACCAGGAGTAAAAGCTGCTAATGTGGTTATCATTGGTGGTGGAGTTGCGGGTCTAAATGCCGCTAGGGTTGCTTCGGGAATGGGCGCTGATGTGACTATATTAGATAGAAATATTGATATACTAAAAAAAATTGATAATGATTTTCAGGGGCGTATAAAAACAGTGTATAGCAATCAACTAAATATTGAAAAAGCTGTACGTGGTGCTCATTTAGTAATTTGTGCTGTTTTAAATCGTGGTGCGGCCGCGCCAAAACTACTTTCAAGGTCTCTAATTAGAGAAATGAAAAATGGCTCTGTTATTGTTGATATTACGATTGACCAAGGCGGTAGTTGTGAAACATCTATGCCAACCACATTACAAAAACCTACCTATGAAATTGATGGCGTTATCCATTACTGTGTTACTAATATGCCAGGAGCAGTTGCAAAAACATCTACTCTAGCATTAACTAATGCAACATTACCATTCGTTACTGAGATAGCTAGTAAAGGATGGAAAAATGCTGTAATTACAAATAAACATATTATGAACGGATTACACATCTGTCTAGGCAATGTAACTTATGAAGCAGTAGCTCGTGATTTGGGATACCATTATGTAGATCCTAAATCATTGCTATAAAATATATTTTTTATTAAAATATCAAATAATTAAAAAAGTCTCGTATAATTACTACGAGACTTTTTATTTATAAATAGTTAGATAAATTATTAATGTTTATCTTCCATTACAGTAAAAAGTTGTATCTGTAGCCATGATTGAAATTTTACTAGTGGCTTCCAGAATATTAATGCTATAACTAGTGTACAAAACCCTAGCGCTGTAGTATATAGAGGAGCCGGCATTATTTTTTGGCTTACTGAAAATACCATGCTCATAATCCAAAGTATCATTAGAATAGGTATCGTTTCAAATATAACTCTACGAGCACTATATGTATTTTTACCAAACATACCACTTGGCACGATAATTTCAGAGAATATCATTCCCAATGCCTTTAGCTTACGATATGAGGCTATAATAAATGGTAGTGATAAGATTAGGGCACTTCCTAATACTATTGAACGATGGTAATTATCGGAAGCTTTTAATAAATTCTCACCAAAAATTATATCATCAAGATTACTTACAGAGTAAGCGCTTGCTATAAATACTGCTATTATTATAGTGGTATTTACGACAATTTGAGAAATAATTTTGAAGATTACTTTTGCAATCATAGCATTATTACCATGAGATTGAATTTTATGTATCCAAGCAGTATATCCATTAAGTATTTTTCCAGCTTGTCCAGTATTTTTACTTAAGAAGTTTACACAAGGATCAGATAATCTAATTAAATATGGTGTAGATAAAGTTGTGATTGTAGACACCGCAATGATGATTGGGTATAGTTCGGCATTAGTCACGCCAAGAGAAACGCCTACACCCGCAATAATAAATGAGAACTCACCAATTTGTGATAATCCCATACCTACTTTTAATGAAGTTCTTCCATCTTCACCAGAGATAAATGCACCAATAGAAGAGACTATTATTTTGCCTAAAACTACGGCAAGAGTTATAACCATGATTTCTTCCCAATATTGTACTAATATCTTAGGATTGAACATCATACCTATCGTAACAAAGAACACAGCACAAAAAGTATCACGTAATGGTTCAATTAGTTTTTCTATTTTATGTAATGGCTCAGCTTCTGCAATTATGGCACCCATCATAAATGCTCCTAATGCAACGCTATAGTTTAAAGTCATTACTACTAAACATAATCCAAAGCATAACCCTAATGTTGATACTAGTAACATTTCATCACTTTTGTATTTTGTAACATATTTTAATAAGCGAGGAACAGTTAATAATCCAACAACTAGTACTACTATAATGAAAAGAGATAGCTGCCCTAATATAGAAATAATATTTCCACTATCAATGGTTCCACTTTTAGCTATACCGGATAATAGGGCAATAATTCCAATTGCAATAATATCTTCAACGATTAATGCACCAAAAATGATATGAGAGAATTTTTGATTTTTTAAACCTAGTTCACCAATTGCTTTTACAATAATTGTTGTTGATGACATAGACAACATTGCACCAAGAAATAGGCAGTTAATTTCATTCCAACCAAACCAATGTCCTATATAGTAACCAACTATCATCATTAGTGATATTTGCGTAAATGCAGTTACAAAGACTGGTGCTCCTATTCTAGCAAGTTTTTTTAGGCTAAATTCTAGACCAAGCGAAAACATTAGAAAGATAACCCCAAGCTCGCCAAGTATGGAAACTGTTTTTTCATCATGAATCATTATTCCTGATGCCATATATGGCCCAATAATAATACCTGCTACTAAGTATCCTAGTACAACTGGTTGTTTGAACCTATTAAATAATAATGTCACTAGCCCCGCTATCACCATGATAGTGGCCATGTCGTGAATAAAATCATGTACATGCATAGTTATATCCTTTTTAATTTGGCAAACGCAGCTGCCATGCTATTATTATCTGACTGTTGTTGGGTTTTATTATTACTACTTCTATTATTTGAGCTTACATTATTGATAGTATTATTTGGACGTTTTTGAGTAGCATTTGGAATATTTAATTTATTTAATCCCTTCATTGTTAGAGCAATTCTTTTACGTTTCACATCAACTTCTTCAACTCTAACTTTAACGATCTGTCCAACTTTTAATACATCATTAGGATTACTAATAAATTGATCTGTAATTGCAGATACATGTACCAACCCATCTTGGTGAACTCCAATGTCCACAAATGCTCCAAAATTAGCTACATTTGTAATAACGCCTTCTAATTCCATGCCGACTTGTAAATCATTCATGTCATTAACACCATCTTTAAATTGCGCTGTTTTAAATTCACCACGAGGGTCACGTCCAGGCTTATCAAGTTCTTTTAATACATCTTGAATTGTAGGTAAACCAAATCCAGCTGTAACAAAGTCATTTGCTTTAACTGTATTTAGTAATTGACTATTGCCAATTAATTCATTTACGTTAATGCCGAGGTTTTTTGCAATTAACTCTACTAGCGGATAGCTTTCGGGATGAACAGAAGATTTATCTAGAATGTTATCACCGTTATTAATACGTAAAAATCCAGCACATTGTTCAAATGTCTTATCTCCTAAACGAGATACTTTAGTTAGCTGTTTACGGTTTTTAAACTGACCATTTATATCGCGATAGCTTACGATGTTATTTGCAATAATGGTATTTAGACCAGCTACACGAGCTAATAATGGTGCTGATGCTGTATTAACATCTACACCTACAGCATTTACACAATCTTCAACTACGTTATCTAGGCTTGATGATAGCTTATTTTGGTTAACATCATGTTGATATTGACCAACTCCAATTGACTTAGGATCTATTTTTACTAATTCAGCTAGAGGGTCTTGTAATCGTCTAGCAATTGATACAGCTCCACGTAAGCTTACATCAAGCTCTGGGAATTCTTTTGCCGCAAATTCTGATGCTGAGTAAACAGATGCTCCAGCTTCAGATACAACAACTACTTGAGCTTTTATTTCATTATATTGCTTTATGGTATCTTTAACTAATTGCTCAGTTTCTCTAGATGCGGTGCCATTGCCAATACTAATTAATTCTGCATTAAATTTTTCGGCAATTTTGGCAATTACCATCATTGATTCATCACGGTTTTTAGTGAATGGGTAAATTGTAGTTGTTGTTAATACTTTACCTGTATTATCAATTACAGCAACTTTTACTCCTGTTCTAATACCTGGGTCTAAGCCAATAGTAGTTTTGCTACCTGCAGGGGCATGTAATAATAGATTATGCAGATTGGTTGCGAAAACTTTAATAGCCTCTTCATCCGATTTTTCACGCATTTGGCTAATTTGTTCAGTTTCTAGTGAAGGATAGATTTTAGCTTTCCAAGTAAGTCGAACACAATCACGTAAAAAACTACTAGCAGCTAGAT
>JAQUVM010000102.1 GCA_028693355.1 Burkholderiales bacterium | reverse complement strand
GTCGCCTTCATAGCGACCAAGCATTTCTGTATATGCTGCTTCTAAGTCTACTTCAAAGTCTTTAGGGAATGGAGCATCCATTATCCAAGCTTGAATCATTTTTCCTGCTTTAGCTAGTTCGATAACATTGTCTACATCTAATGTTGCTAAAACATCATCAATCTTTTGTTTTAAATTATTATCTTCTAAAAATCTTTTATACGCATCGGCTGTAGTAGCAAAACCACCAGGAACGCGAATATTTTTGTTAGATAATTGAGAAATCATTTCACCAAGAGAAGCATTTTTACCACCAACTTCTCCAACATCTGTCATGCGAAGATTTTCAAACCAGATAACATTTTTATTCATACTATACTCCATAGTGTTTTATGTAAATTGCTTTGCCGTAATTATAGGCATATAAGTTTAATCGCACGTATTTTATCATATGTTTATGATTGAAAAAAACTTTGAATAATATTTTTTATATTGTAATATTTATGATATTTGTGATTAATTAAATTTTTCTTTTAATTGATAAAGTAAATTTAGAGCTTCACGTGGTGTTATATCATTTAAATTTAGTGTTTCTAATTGTTGAATAATTTCCTGATGAATTGGGTTTATTTCAAAAACTTCATTAGCTAATGCTTCATCGTTAAATGAAAATAAATCTGGTTCTTTGGTTTTATTTTTGCTTGATGAATTGTCTTCTAAAGTTTGTAGGTATTTTTTAGCAACACCTAATACTACTTTTGGAACTCCTGCTAAAGATGCTACTTGGATTCCATAGCTTTTAGCTGCAGGTCCTGATTGTACTTGATGAAGAAATACAATTTCATCTTTGTGCTCAACTGCATTTAAATGATGATTTTTTACGTTTGAATAAGATTCATTTAATGAGGTTAATTCAAAATAATGAGTAGCAAATAATGAGTAAGCATAGTTTTTTTCGATTAAGTAACGTGCTATTGCATGTGCTAATGCTAAACCATCAAAAGTAGATGTACCGCGGCCAACTTCATCCATAATTACTAATGACTTATTAGTAGCATTATTTAAAATATTTGCAGTTTCAGACATTTCCACCATAAAGGTAGATTTACCAGCTGATAAATCATCAGATGCGCCAATACGGGTAAATATTCTATCTATATCACCAATAATACATTGATCAGCTGGGACATATGATCCACAATAAGCCATAAGAATAATAATGGCACATTGACGCATATAGGTCGATTTACCACCCATGTTTGGACCAGTAATCAACATGAAATTACTGCTGTTGTCCATTTGTAAGTCATTAGCAATAAATTGACTAATGTGTCTTTCTACAACTGGATGGCGTCCTCTATCAATAATTATTTTTTGTTCAGCTGTCAAAACAGGTTTGCAATAATTATTTTCTTTAGCTATTTTTGCAAAATTAGTTAAAACATCCAATGTTGCAATACTATTAGCTAGATTTTGTAATTTAGGTAAATAAGTTTGCAAGTAATCAATAACTGCTTCATATAATTGTTTTTCTAATGCTAATGCTTTATCTTGTGCAGATAAAACTTCATTTTCATATACTTTTAATTCTGGTGTTGTAAAACGCTCGGCATTTTTAAGAGTTTGAGTACGACGGTATTCAATTGGGGCTTTATCTATATTGCTTCTTGATATTTCAATATAATATCCATGTACTTTATTGTATTCGATTTTAAGCGTGCTAATGCCAGTTCGTTCACGTTCTTTAGCTTCTAACTCTAATAAATACTGACTGCCATTTTTTTGTATATTTCTTAAATAATCAAGTTCTTCATTATAACCATCACGAATCACACCACCTTCGCGGATAATTAGATTTGGTTCATCTAAAATAGCGTCTTGTAATAACACTGCAATATCTTGTCCTGTGCTTTGTATAGTTGTGTAAATTTGTAGTATCAAAGCACTTGAATTTAATTCAGATAAATAATTTAAATGAGGCAACTCTAATAAACTATTGCGAAGGCCAGATAAATCACGAGGTCGTGCTGAGCGTAGTGCAATTCTTGATGTTATACGTTCAATATCCGCTATTTGTTTTAAAATTGATTGAGTTTGACTGGTAAGTGATTGTAACGCATCAATTGCATTATATCTTTCATTAATTTCATTATGTATGCGAATAGGATTATTTAACCAAAAATCTAATAAGCGACTGCCCATTGGATTAGCACAATTATCTAAAGTTGATAATAATGTTGGAGCTGTTTCTCCACGCATAGTTAAACTAATTTCGAGATTTTTACGTGAAATAGCATCAAGAGTTAGGTATCTATGATTACCATCTAATATAATATTAGTTATATGTGGTAAATTATTATTTTGGGTTTGTTTAGCATAGTCTAATAGAACACCAGCGCTGATTATTGCTGTTTTGCTATCAGTTATTCCAAATCCTTGTAAATCTTTTACTTGAAAATGCTCACAAATTTTGCGCAAAGTTAGGGAGTAATCAAAATGCCAGTCTGGAATTATTTTATATGCTATATGAGGTTTCTGAGCTTTTAATTCTGTTACTAATGCTTCAGTGGTAATAATTTCAGCTGGGCGTAATCTTTCTATTTGATCATAGATATTATTATCGTTATTTTCACTAAGCATAAATAAACCAGCACTTAGCGATATCCATGCAAAACCAGTTTTATTTTTTTGTTGATAAATGGCAAGGATTAAATTATTTTGTTTTTCGTTTAGTAAATTATCATCAGTTAATGTGCCAGGTGTAATAATTCTACTAACTTTTCGTTCAACAGGGCCTTTGCTTGTAGCTGGGTCACCAACTTGTTCAACGATAGCAACTGATTGCCCAAGTTTTACAAGCTTAGTGAGATATTGATCAGCAGAGTGGTAGGGTATGCCCGCCATTTTGATAGGATCTCCACCAGAAGATCCACGTTGAGTAAGAGTTATACCAAGTAATTTAGCACCTAGTTCAGCATCCGAGAAAAACATCTCATAAAAATCTCCCATACGATAAAATACCAAGGTATCAGGGTAGTCAGCTTTTATCCTGAGATATTGCTGCATCATGGGAGTATGATTACTGATTTCTTCTTCACTAAATTTATGCATTATAGTTTATCTATGATTTTGAATAATTTTTAAAATTTGACTAATCATTTTAGGGTTAGCTGCAATAATATTACCGCTATTAAACATATTTTGTTCACCGTCAAAATCACAAATTAAACCACCGGCTTCTTTTACTAGTAAATATCCAGCTGCTATATCCCAAGGTTTTAAGTTAAATTCCCAATATCCATCTACAGCACCTGAAGCTACGTAGGCAAGATCAAGGGCAGCTGAGCCAGCTCGGCGTTGTCCTGCAGTTGATGTAATCATTTCTTTAAATATTGCCATATATTGATCTAAAAAAGACATATCATAAGTAGGAAATCCAGTAGCTAATAGGCTCTCAGCCAAAGTAGTGGTTTTTGAAACACGGATACGATTATCGTTTAATTTAGCACCTTTACCAGCTTCTGCTGTATATATGTCATTGCGATTCGGATCAAATACTACGCCTGCAATTACTTTATCGCCTTCTTTTACACCAATTGATACAGCATATTGTGGATGACTATGGATATAATTTGTAGTACCATCAAGAGGATCTATGATCCATGTGAATTCAGAACCATTGTCTATTAATCCTGTTTCTTCACCTAAAATATTATGTTCAGGAAATGCTTTTGAAATAGTACGGATAATTTCTTGTTCTGCTTTATGGTCAACTTCACTTACAAAATCATTATGACCTTTTGTTGCTACTTTTATACGCTCTAAATTACGGCTTTCTTGTTGAATTATTGTACCTGCATTGTATGCGGACTGAATTGCAATATTTAATATTCCTGACATCTTTTTTCCTATTGTGTTCTAAAAACAAATTAATTGCAGTATTATACAGGAATTACATCATTTTTATGACTTGATTAATAAATCATTATTTATATACATTAAGCTAGCAAGTTGGTAAATTATTATCATGTTAGAATTCGCAATTAAATTTTTATTATTACTTAGGGGAATATTTTTATTTTTTAAATTTTTAAGGAAGTTAATAATGAAAAATAATATTATTCTAGTTGTATATTTATTATATTGTATATTGGTCAGTGCTTGTAATAATGGAGGTATCATATCTCATTCTTTGGATAAATATACTCAAATACATCAAACTAAATTTACAAATAATAATGGTTTAATTGACGGTATGGAGCCAGGTGTAGGATACTCTAGTGATACAGAACATATTGCTCCAATAGCCTGTTTTATTCCAACCCAAGTAATTAGAGATGGAGGTGTTTCAACTCTATACTCAGAATTATCCTTAAATAAAGCGGAGTTAGCAAAATTTTTAAATTTAGGTTTTAATCTTAAGGGGGGGTACGCCCAATTTAGTGCGAATGCAACTTTGAACTATATAAAAGAAAATAACTCTAATAATTTAGCACTATCATATAATTTTGTTAATATGATATCACGTAAAGTTAATATTAAATATCCATTAAATTTAAAGAAAATATTAAACAAAGAAGCCATAGATGTATATGATAGTGGAAATAATCCCAAGTTTAGATTGTTTTGTGGCGATAGATTAATAGATGGGTATACGGAAGGTGCATTTGTTATTACAA
The DNA here is from genome assembly GCA_028693355.1 of Burkholderiales bacterium. Lineage (GTDB taxonomy): Bacteria > Pseudomonadota > Gammaproteobacteria > Burkholderiales > UBA11063 > Aquella. Next base: position 823 of record JAQUVM010000102.1, on the reverse strand, counting down.
CAATACAAGTAATACTGGGTGATAAAATTCAAAAGCAACAGTTTGAAGCTAGTATGGGTGTGAGTGTGGCTGGGTTTGCTGATCTAGCAGCAAAAATTATTAATTATAAAGAGCGTAATATACTTAGTGGAAAGATTGTAATTTCAGCATTTCAATTGGGCGGTAACCCAACACAGTTATCTAAAATTATGCCAACTTCGATGTCATGCTCTTTTGATAATATAAATAAATGTGAAGAGTTTTATAATACAGGAGTATCTGATTATCTAAAAAACTCTTTTCCAAACCAATTTAATAAAGACTCTTCTTTTACTCCACTTGGAAATCTTTCATTTAGTCCGATATCGCTTGCTGATGACCTAAATATAAAAATAGCATCAAGCTATGTTACGGCAGATATTATTAATGCCAGAGAAAACTTATTACAGCTTTACTCAAATAATTTAGAAAACTATCATGCTTTATCAGATGTTCTTAACTTTTATCCTATTTTACTGGATACATCATTTAAGAAAAAGGTTAGTGATGCAATGCTTATTGCTGAGGATAACTTAACTAAGTTGCAAGAAGGCAAATTATGTTGGATCTTACCAAATAAATGTATAAAAAGATATAATGAGATTATTGATACTTTATCTAAGCAAGATAATAAATATTTAATTTCTGATTTTCCTCCATATGCATATCAGTTTAGTGGTCGTCTGAAGAATTTCCCATTGTGGACATTTAATGCCAGATTTTATCCATCATCGCCAACTACATATGTTTTATTACCTATACCACAAGCATTCATGGAAGCAAGTCAAAAGCATTTACCAATTAC
>JAQUVM010000101.1 GCA_028693355.1 Burkholderiales bacterium | reverse complement strand
GGATATAGTTTGTTGTTTTTCAATTAATTACCTCCATATTAATTTATGACTTCTACGTAAAAACATACATAAAAATTACTTACCACTTACACTAATAACGCCTTTATTTATTACCATAGACCCACAAAGTATAGAGCCGCCAGTATAATCATTAGCAATTAATGAAATATTTTTAAATATATCAATCATATTTCCTGCAATTGTTAAATTATCTGCAAATCCAGTAATTATTCCATTTTCAATAACTAGTCCACTTGCTCCAACTGAGTAATCTCCAGTCACCATATTTAAGCCATGACCAATGGTTTCAATTATAACGATACCATTACCAATTTCTTTGGCAATTTCACTAATTCCACCATTAAAGTTATTACTGATTTCTAAATTATGGTTACCACCAGAATTTCCAGTTGGCTTCATGTTTAACTTACGTGCTGAATATCCAGATAATAGATAACCATTGATTTGTCCATTCTCGATGATATTGCGGTTTGTAACTTGTCCACCTTCATTATCAAAATAGCAACTAGATAATCCTTCGTCTATAAATGGGTTTTCATTAATATTTATCCATTCTGGAAGTACTAATTTGCCTAAGCTATCATTTAAAAAGCTTAGTTTACGATATAAACTGCTACCGCTAATGGCTCCCATCAAGCTACCGATTATAGATTTAGCAATTTGAGTTTCAAAAACAACGGTTGGGGTTGCATCTTTAAGTGAAGAGGTATTGAGGCGTCGAGTTATTCTTTCTTGAGCTTTTTGAGCTATAGACGCATTTGAGTCAAGTTTATTAAAGTTTCGACTTGATGCATACCAATAATCAGTTTGCATTCCTTCTTTAGTTTCTCCTATCAAACTCACATATTTAGAATAACGTGACGTTTGATAACCATCATTAAACCCATTGCTATTTGCTGTTACAAAATTATAGTGAGTCATACTAACAGAAGAACCGTCAGAGGATTTTATTTTTAAATTATCAGATGCTATAGATTCAAGCTCTTTTGCTTCTGAAATAAGCTCTTGATTACTAATACTATATGGGTTATATAGATTTAGATTTTTTTCTGGTTTTTTTGCTAGAAACTCAGTTCCTAGAATGCCATTACAACTATCTTCTTCTGTAAATGTAGCAATATCAAGTGCTTGTTGAATAATATACGGCAAGTTTTTAGGCTCTATCGAACTAATGCCAATATTACCTTTTTTATGTCCTTTGAAAACTGTAATTAATAATTGGTTTTCATGACTTGTTTCAAAATTATCAATTTGTTGGTTTAGGATTTCAACATCTGTTGAAATGCTTTCGCTTAATTCTACTTGAGCACTACTAGCACCCATTTTTATTGCTTCATTAATTATTAAATCAGCTTTTTCCTGAAGATTCTGTTGTGAATATAAAAAATTTGACGAACTCATAGGGTATTCTACATATAAAAGATTAAATGATATTGATTTTAGCTTCATTATACCATTAATAATATAGTAATATTACGGCTAAATTTTAAAGAATTATTGATAACATATGACAGCATTTAAAGATATAGAAGATAACTTAGTTAATGAGCCTCTTAGCAAGACTCGTAAAAAAGAACAAATGAATGATTTACAAACTTTAGGCATTGAGTTGGTAGGGTTTGGTAAAGCAAAGTTAGCAAAATTAGATTTGCCGCAAAACATATTGGAAGCAGTTAAAGAAGCACAAAGATTAACTGCAAATGGCGCCATTCGACGTCAGTACCAATATATTGGCAAATTAATGAGACATGGTGTAGATGCTGATGAGCTTCGTAAAAAAATTGATTACTTAAATGGTGATTCAATTGTAGCAACTAGAATTCTTCATTTATCAGAGCATTGGCGAGATAAGTTACTAGATAAAGATGATGAATTACAAAAGTTTGTTACTGAATATGATGGTTTTGATATAGGTGAGCTACGTTCATTAATAAGACTAGTTCGCAAAGAACGTGATCAGCAACAAAACAAAAATTATACAAAGTTGTTTCGCACGGTTAAACTAATTATAGAAGGGCATGAATAGATGAATCAAGTTCAATTAGCTATTATATTAATTATAGTTGGTGCGATTATCATTATTATAGGTAATCATATTTATCAAGAGCATAAATTTAAGAAAAGTATAGATCTTGGCTTTAATAACTCTAATAATGATACCATAGAAAATAATAGTATGATATTTGAGAATAAAGAGCCAATTCAGGTAAATAATGTTAGAGATATCGAAGATAAAGATATGTTTGATATTGATTTAAATCTAAATGAAGATGACTCTAAGGTTGAAAATGAGCACGTACAGAAAGCTTTTGCTCATTATGATTCTGTACAATTTCAATTTGATTCAAAAATAAATAAAATATGCCAGCATATTATAGATATTACATTTAGTAATACTGCAAAAATAAAAATGTTCCCTGAGCTATCTCAATTTACAGGTAAAGCGATACAATACTTTATCTTAGAAAAAGGAAATTGGCACACCTATGATAGAAGTAAGAAACATAATGCTGATGGAGTTAAAATTGTTTTAGATTTAGTAGATAGTGAAGGTGTAATTTATCCATTACAGTTATCTAATATTTATAATGAATTAGCTAAGTTTGCCGATTACCATAAAGGGTTTATACGCGAAGAAGATAGCGCACAAAAAATTACATATATCCAAGAGCAAATAAAACATATTTCTAGTGCGCAACTTGAGCTTGAGTTGTTTATGGTTAATAAAGTTGATATTCCATTTAGAGTATTATCTGCATATCTAATAAACAAAGGCTTTATTGAAAATAATTATTCTTTCCAATATATTATTGATGGAAAAGTGGCTTTTTATCTATTGGACGAAAATGGAAGTCAGTTTAATCCTTCTTCCGAATATAGACTATTTTCAATAAATTCTAAATTACACCATACTAAAACACCAAAGGTTGTGATTGATAAAATATTTGATTTTGCAGAAGATTATATGCAAAATTTTGAAGCTAGGTTATTAACTAACAATAAAATTGTAATGTCTGATAAAGATTATAATATGTTGGAGCGTCAAATAAAAAACTATATGGCTACATGTGAGCGATTAAAAATTGATCTTGCTTCTGATATTATTATGAAATTGTATCCATGATAGTTTTTATTTTTCAATGTTTATATTGTTAAAACTCGAAAGATATTTTTATTTTTAAACCTCACCGTGGTGAGGTTTATCTTTTTTAAGGTTTAAAATGGTAGATCTATTTGATATTTCAGAAAATAATATTTTATTTGAAATGAAAGAGTTAATAAAAAACTTAAATTATCATAATCAACAATATCATACATATGATAATCCGCTTATTACAGATGGTGAATATGACAAATTATTTAATAAATTAATCGAGCTAGAAACAAATTATCCACAGTATAAACAATTAAATTCCCCAACTTCTCGCGTAGGAGGTATTGTTTTATCGGAGTTTTCTCAATATAAACACGAAGTTCCTATGTTATCTTTAGGAAATATATTTACGGATATTGAGAGTCTTGATAAAGAAATACGTCACAAAGATTTATTGCAATTCATGCAACGTATTTCAAAAGAGTTGCAAATAGATGCAGCTAATTTAGAGTTTGTATGCGCACCTAAATATGATGGTGTTGCAATCAGTTTGATTTATGAAGATGGTTTTTTGGTTAAGGCGTTAACTCGTGGTGATGGCAGTGTTGGCGAAGATGTTACCGAAAATATAAAAACAATTAAAAATATACCATTATCATTATCATGTGATTTGCTTACACCTAGCTTAGTTGAATTAAGGGGTGAGGTTTTAATCTTTGAACATGATTTTCAACGATTGAATGAAAACCAAGTTAGAGATGGTGGAAAAATTTATGCTAATCCACGTAATTTAGCTGCAGGTAGTATTCGCCAATTAGATTCCTCAATAACTGCTTCAAGGCCACTGCGTTTTTATGCCTATTCTTTAGCCAGAATTAGTGATGACGTAAATCAAATTGAGTTATTTAGTGAAGAATTAGCATTGTTAAAAGAGTTTGGTTTTTCTATTGCTAGTGAATGTGCTATAAAAGTAGGAAGCGATGGATTAATTGAATATTACGAAGAAATGCTACAAAAAAGAAATATGTTGCCATTTGGCATTGATGGCGTAGTTTATAAATTAAACTCAAAACAATTACAAAGTAAATTAGGTTTTGTTGCTAGGGCTCCACGATTTGCGATTGCACATAAATTTCCTGCCGATGAGGTTGAGTCAGTGTTACTAAATATCGAGGTACAGGTTGGTCGTACTGGTGCTCTAACGCCTGTTGCAAAAGTAAAACCTGTAAATGTAGGTGGTGTTATTGTTTCAAATGCTACATTACATAATCAAGATGAAATAAGTCGTAAAGATATTAGAGTTGGAGATGTTATTATAGTACGCCGTGCTGGTGATGTAATACCTGAGGTAGCTAGATCTATTCCTGATCGTCGTATTAATGAACTCGCTGAGTTTTTTATGCCTGAGAATTGTCCAGCGTGTGGCTCAGCTGTAAAAAAAGAAGCTGATGGTACTATTTTACGTTGTCAAGCTGGTCTATTTTGTATAGCGCAAAAGAAACAAGCAATTACTCATTTTGCTAGTAAATTAGCTTTAGATATAGATGGTATGGGTGAAAAGATTGTTGACCAATTAGTTGATGATGGTTTAATTAAAACTATTGCAGATATATACAGATTGGACGCAAATCAATTAATAAACCTTGAACGATTTGCTGAAAAAAGTGCGAATAATTTAATTAAATCAATTGACAAGAGCAAAAAAACTGAGCTTCATAAGTTAATATATGCTCTTGGTATACGTCATGTTGGAGAAAAATCAGCAAAGGACTTGGCTCGTGCTTTTGGTAATTTAGATAATATTCGTAAAGCTACTGAGGTTGAATTATTACAAGTAAATGATGTTGGTAGTATTGTTGCTAATTCAATTTTGGACTTTTTTGCTGAAGAACATAATAATATAATTATAAATGAACTTATTTCCCTTGGTGTTAATTACCCAGAAGTTCAAGCTGAAAATTTATATAATGAAAAAGTAACCGGTAAAATTTTTGTAATTACAGGATCTTTTTTAAATTATAATCGTGACGAGATAAAATTAAAGTTAGAGTCATACGGAGCTAAGGTATCAGGTAGTGTCTCAAAGAAAACTAATTTTGTTATAGTTGGTAGTGAAGCTGGTAGTAAACTTGATAAGGCGAATGAATTAAATATCGAGATTATTGATGAAGAGCATTTAGAGAGTTTAATTAAAGAAATTAGTGCATGAGTTAAATGTGTTAAAATAGAACAATTATGAATTCATATCTATAGTTATTGGGGTGGAAAATGTATTTATGCGTTGATATTGGTAATACTCAAATTCATTGTGGTGTTTTTGATTCCTCTGGTGAGGTACAAGTACAATTTAGACTTAACACCGATCATATCGGTACTTCAGATCAGTTTGCTATCTTTTTACTAAATG
>JAQUVM010000024.1 GCA_028693355.1 Burkholderiales bacterium | reverse complement strand
ATCAAACTAGCTCGGTTATAAATTATACATTTACTAATTTAAGTGGTGTAGATTTACATAGCTTAGCATTTAATCCACAAATCAGTGGCGGCTCAGGTTTTCAGATAGTAAGTAATGGTTGTGGAGATAGTATAGCGGCAAATGCGCAATGTGTAATCCAAGTTCAATTAATTGGTAGTTCTTCAGCAGAAGTAGGCACTGCTTATTTAGATATAACTGGTAAATCAGGAAGTGGTGAGGCAGAAAAAGATTTTAGTTCGCAAAGCGGTGTTATAAATTATTATGTAGCAGACGCAGCAGTTGCAGATAAATTAGTAATTATTAGCCCACGCGGATCTGAGTCTAACTTAAGTATATTAGGAAATGGTATAGAAAGTGCAAGTGCTACTTTTACAATAAGTAATCCAGGTACTAATGCGATAGCCCTATCTTCAATTGATTTAACTGGTGTTAATGTTCCAGTAGATGGTTTATCAATTTCTCAGAATAACTGCGGAAGTAGTCTTAGTGCTGGTGGCACTTGCAAAGTTATAGTTGAGTATGGCCCATTGAAACCAGAGAGTAATAATAGTGGTGTTGCTAATTTACAGATTAAATATGGTAATGGTAACGTAATAACGGGAACTATTAATTATAGTGTGTTGGCATTAGATAGTCATTTATTAATTACAAATGTAGTAGCTAGCAATGGCTTTATCGGTAATGGTACACAAGGTGATAAATATCACGGTACAGGATGTAATACAAATCCTTTAACAATTACGATTACCTATAAAAATATGTCAACTAATTTTATGGCAACAAATTTGGCATTAAATCTAATTGATGGCAATGTACCACCTTACTATACAGTAGATACAAATCAAACTACATGTGGTTATGGCGCTTCTCCAAAGAATCTAAACATTGGAGCTAGTTGTAATCTAGTTTTAGTAGCAGAACGTAGTAATATGAAATATAACGATAGTTTTAATCTAGATATAACGTATCCATCAGCAAGCTGGAATACAACTCAAGGCTTTATTAGTCAAAATGGCTTTACGTATAATGATTCAACAAAATTATATGTAGATTATACACAGCCTGCATTAGTTAGTACGGTTAGCCCCGAAAGCGGCACTAGTCTGACTCGTGTTTTAACTCAAAATCTAGTTAATGCTAATAGCTGTGGTGATTTCATTACTAATATTGGTGCGGTATCTCATGAGAGCTCTATAGCTGTAGATGAGGGTAACTGTAATCTTAGTGATGATGGCTCAGTTAGTTGCACTAATAATAGTACGTCAGCGACAAATAAATTAAGCTATCAAATAGACAATTTACCAGAGTCAGCTAATATATTTATGCTGTTTAATACAGAGACATCAGGTAAACAGCTTTGGTATAACCCAGGCATAGTAATGTTCAATGTTGATGTAGATAATAATTAGTTTACATATAGTTAGTTAGGATAAGGCATGCTAATTAAATGGTATGCCTGATTAAGTAAGAAATAATTAGAATAATTTGAAGAGAATATTAAAGATGAATATTGTAACTAAAATTAAGAATTTATATGCTAGAAAAGCATTGTCTAAGATTACATTAGCAATTTTGGCAGGTAGCTCGTTAATTTCTTTAGTGAGCTGTAGTGATGGTGGTAATGCTGTAATCGATAACAATACTAATGTAAGTAATGAGTTATTTATAGAAAATGCAGGCCCAATTCCAGTTTTAGATGGCAAATCTACAGCAACAGGTATTTATGTACGTAATACAAGTGATAAAGATATAAGTGGTATAAACTATATTGTAGAAAATACTGCAAATAATCAAAATAATTCATCGAGCTTAAGCCTCTCACAAGATAGTTGTAAGACTATAGCTGCGCATAGTAGTTGTTTATTAGCAATTACGACACCTGATTTATCATTAGGTGGTAGTGGATCAAATTTGCTTGTAGCTAATTATAATGATAAACAAGATAAACAGCTAGTAAATTATACTTACATAGATAGTAAACACTATAGCGGAGTAAATTTTAGTGATGGTAGCCAAACAATCTATGGTGGAAATAGCTATGCTACAGCCTATGTTTTTGTAGGTAATGGTCAATCACATAATGATATAGGTTTTAATTCTTCAAATGATAGTGTGGTAGTTTCTAATGGTTTAACAAATGGTAAACTAAACTTGGCAGCAAATCAAGTTGTAGCCTTAGAGTTAAGTTCAAATCCAAACTTTACATCAAGACAAGTAACAATAACGCCTTATAAAGTAACAAGTAGTAAAAACTTATCACAAAATTTACAGTTAGGTACAGAAGTAAATGGTAGTTTACAAGTAACTATAACTCCGACACAACAGGCTAATTTATTGATGGGTACTTTGCCGATTCTAACTCAAGCAGAATCAAGTACTGTTTTAACTATAATAAACAATGGTAACCAAAATGCAACTACTATGAGTTTAGTCTCATCTTCAGCTGATATAACAGTAAGTCCAGCTAGTGAAAATCCTTGTGGGTCATCACTAATCGCGGGAGGTAGTTGTAACTATCAGATTAGCTTAAATAATAATTATAACAATGGTTCAGCACTACTTACACTTGGCTATAACAATGGTTTGTCAGCAACAAGTACGGTACAAACAGTATATTATCAAAATAATAAAAGTGAGCCAATGGTAAAACTTGTGCCAACACAAAGTCAATATACAGCTCATACTGATGGACTCTCTGGCAATGTAACATTTAATGTCACAAACTTTGGTAATGCCCAATTAGATAGTGAACAAGTTACAATTTATACTTCGTTACAGCATACAGGTGTAACAATCCAAAATAATAATTGTCCAAGTGTATTAGCTGCGCATACTACATGTCAAATAGAAGTATCTATTTTGCCGGATGCCGCATTGGCTGATCATGGTAATGTTTACCTGAATATGACAGGTAGTTTTACAGGCGAGATAAAAAAATCTTATAGTTTTATGAGTTTACCTGTTTATGTAAATATAACTGATACCACAGCGCCAGAGCTGGTTTCAACTACTCCATCAAATACGGAAGAGAGCGTTAGCTTGTCAACTGGAGTTACATTAAATTTTAGCGAGCCAATGGATCCAACTACATTAAACGGCACAAATATATGGTTACAGAAAAATGGGGCTGGTGAGAATACTGGTATAGTATTGCTAAACTTCTTATCCGTAACAAATAATAATAAAAGTGTAACTTTTGTGATGCCAGGTGGCACATATTTAGATTCATTATCATCATATAAAATTGTTATAAATCCTTCTGCTATTTTAGATGCTAGTGGTAATGCTATTGGTCAGTCCACTGCTGAGAATGTTACCAAATTTACAACAGCCTATGATGCAACTCCAACAATAGTAGGTTTTACTCCAAATAATGGCGCAACGAATGTAAATCAAGCTCCTTCAATGACTATAACCTTTAGTGAAGCTATGGTTAAATCAGGAATTAATGCATCAAATATCATGTTAAAAGATCAAAGTGGAAACGCCATATCTGGATACACTGTAGATTATAGAGAAAGTACTTTAACTGCAATTATGTTTTTAGATAATGGTGTGGTATTATCTGATGAAAGCACATATGGTATTTATGTTAATCAACAAAATTTAAAAGACCTAGTTAATAAACCTATTGGTAGTAATAGCAATTATTTAGTAACAAAATTTACTACTGGCGATTATACTAAACCTGAGTTAATTAATATGGCTACTATTCCCGCAAATGGCTCGTCAGCAGTAAATAAATTTACGGAGGTAAGTTTAACATTTACTAAAAAAATGGAAAGAAGTACTCTTAATACTTCAACAATAAAACTTATTCGTAAAAGTAATCAAGAGCAGATAGTATTAAATAGCCCATCTTTTAGTAATGATGACAAAGTTGTAACATTACAACCTACGCAATCGCTACTAAATACAGAGAGCTATATTATTGAGATAAATCCAAGTGAAATTACTGATGCTAGTATTAATCACAATAAATTAGGTAATGATAATAGCCGTGTAGTTAGTCAGTTTACAGTATTACCTCAATGGACTTGGATTAATGGTTCAAAATATACTAATCCTGAACCTATTTATGGAACTCAAGGTGTATCTGCTAAAGGTAATACTCCAGGAGGAAGACAATTTAGCTCAAGTTGGACTGATAGTTTAGGTAATGTATGGCTATTTGGTGGCGAAAATAGCAGTGGAGCTGTATACAATAATTTATGGAAATATAATCCAACTACTAATCAATGGACGTGGGTAAGTGGAGCAAATGTAACTAATAGTTATGGTACTTATGGAACGAAGGGGACTCCTAATATTGCTAATATTCCTGGTGGTCGTAGAGGAGCTCAAAGTTGGGTAGATAGCTCAGGTAATTTGTGGATATTTGGTGGATATGGTTATGGTGTTTCAGGTGGAATGGGATATCTTAATGATCTATGGAAGTATAATCCAAGTACTAATCAATGGACGTGGGTAAGTGGAGGAAATATAGTAAATAATCTAGGTGTTTATGGAACTAAAGGAGTAGGTAATGTTAGTAATATCCCTGGTGCAAGGTGGGTTAGTGCTGGTTGGATAGATAATTCAGGAAATTTTTGGTTATACGGTGGTAATGGAAACTCATCTTCAGCTAATGGTTATCTTAATGATCTCTGGAAGTATAATCCAAACACAAATGAATGGACATGGATGAGTGGATCAAACTTAGTAGATTCGACTGGTGTTTATGGAACTAAAGGTATTGCAAATGCAGCGAATTTTCCACCAGGAAGAGAAATGCCTACTGATTGGGTAGATAATTCAGGTAATCTATGGTTATTTGGAGGATGGGGATATGGAAAGAATGGCTCAACTAAAATGCTAATGTGTGATTTGTGGAAATATAATCCAAATACAAATGAATGGACATGGGTGAGTGGTCGAGATGTTGGTGATGTAAATGGAGTTTATGGAACACAAAACCAAGCTAGCGTGAATAATTATCCAGGAAGCAGGAGAGCTAGTATTCCTCATGGCTGGAAAGATAATTCAGGTAATTTGTGGTTGTATGGCGGTGATGGTTATTATGGTAGTACTACTAATTATGGTCGACTTTCTGACTTATGGAAGTATAATCCAAATACAAATGAATGGACATGGGTAAGTGGGATGAATCAAATTAATTCAACTGGAGTTTACGGAACTCAGGGGGTTTCTAACATGAATGATCGCCCAGGTGCTAGAGATGCAATGGCTGGTTGGTTTGATAGTTCAGGGCGTTTGTGGCTATATGGTGGTCGTGGTTATGGTGCTAATAGCTTCGGAGCATTAGGTGATTTATGGATATATAGCTTATAGTAAAATAAAAAAACTCCAAGAATGAAAACTTGGAGTTTTTTATTTTAATTCAATTTATTGGCCGATAGCTAATCCCTCGCGACGCGGATCAGCACCGCCAACCCATTCATCATTCATACGTAAGATATTTGCTTCACCACTAAATATACTCTTACGTTCTATGACTTCACCTTTATTTTGTAGATATGGTGCAAAACTATCTGCTGTTGTATTATCTGATTCAATAATTGGATTATTATTTATTGCACAGAAGTTTGGATAAGCCGCTGCTTGGTATGGATTTTGCCCTAAATCAAGCATTAATATTAAGTTACGTGCAACTGTACAAATAATAAAGCTTCCACCTGGGGAACCTGCAACCGCATGTAATTTATTATTTTCATCAAAAACTATTGTCGGAGCAATAGATGAACGAGGTCTTTTACCTGCTTCAACTCTATTTGCAATTGGCTTACCACTAGTAGTTACTGATTCAAATGAAAAATCGGTTAATTCATTGTTTAAGAAAAATCCATTTACAAACTGATGATTACCAAAAACATTTTCAACTGTGACCGTCATTGAAACTGCATTACCATCTTTATCAACTATTGATAGTGATGTAGTTCCATGTGGTTTTGGTGAAACATCTGGTGCATAGCGCTCATCAATTCCTTTTGGTATTCCTGCTATTACTGGTGTTGCCATTGCACTTTCACCAATTAATTGACTACGATTTGCTAGGTATTCCTTGTCTAGCAATCCATCAACAGGTTGTTTTACAAATTTAGGATCGGCTAGATATTGATTACGGTCTGCGTATGATAATTTACTTGCTTCTAAAAATGTATAAACCCATGCTGGATTATTAACATCGCTCTCTTTATATTTATTTGCAAATAATTGTAATATTTCTTGAGTTGCCACACCACCTGATGTCGATGGTGGTACTGAACAAATAGTATACTTATCACGATATTTATTACAAATTGGTTCTTTTACTAGAGCTTTGTAGTCCGCTAGGTCTTTCATCGTATATAACTTAGTACCTGCTTTTTGATTAATGGAATTAACTATATTTTTTGCAATATCGCCTTTATAGAAATTATTGTGGTCTTTAGCTATTTGCTCTAATGTTTTAGCAAAATCTGGGTTTTTAATAGTTTGACCAATTGCTTTTATATTGCCATTTTTGTCAAAATATACAGCTTTAATAGCAGGGTCTTTTGCTAACTCATCTTTTTCTTCGTTTAATTCTTTGTATAAGATTGGACTCATAGGAAAGCCATTTTTAGCTAATTTAATAGCTGGAGTGATTAATTTTTTCCAGCTTAATTTTCCGCTATCTTGGTGCATTTTATAAAACATTGCAATTTCGCCAGGTACTCCAGCCGCTTTTGCACTAAGCCACGCAGTTCTAAAATCTAAAGGTTTGCCATTTTCATCTAAAAACCATGATGGATTTGCCGATGCTGGAGCTACTTCACGGCCATCATAGGCTTTTGTTTTACCTTTGTAATAACTAAGAGCGTATCCACCGCCACCGATGCCTGATGATTGAGGCTCAGTTAGACTTAATACTAAAGCTGCTGCAATTGCAGCATCAGTTGCATTACCACCTTGATTTAAAATTTTGTTTGCAGCTTGACTTGACCAAGGATTATTAGTTACCACCATTGATTTTTTACCGGCTGAAATATTACCTGTTGGTGCTGTTGCTAAAAGTTGGCTATTATCCGCATAACAATATCCAGCAATGGTTAGAGATGATAGTGCTACTGTAAGTATTTTTTTTACTGAATTATTCATGATTACTCCTTATATATAAAATCAAAATGAAACTATTTAAGATATTTATAAATGACAAAAGGCACCATTTAGATACCTTTTTTATAATTTTTTTAATTATTTATAACGTTTGATTGAGTCTTCAATTTCTTTTATAGCCGCTTTAGCATCCTCAACACCAGATAATTTTACCCATTTACCTTTTTCTAATTTTTTATAGTTTTCAAAAAAGTGAACAATTTGTTGAATTTCCAAAGCTGGTAAATCTTCTAATTTGTCAACTTCAGCATATAAAGGGCAGATTTTTTTTGTTGGAACTGCGATAATTTTTGCATCAATTCCGCTTTCATCTTCCATGCGTAATACGCCAAGCGGGCGGCATTTTACAACAGCACCAAATGCAATAGGGTATGGAGTAATTACAACCACATCAGCAGGATCTCCATCTTCCGACAATGTGCTAGGAATAAATCCATAGTTTGCAGGGTAAGACATTGCTGTGCCGATGAAACGATCAACAAATAAAGCACCTGAGTCTTTATCCATTTCATATTTAATTGGGGTAGTTCCAGCTGGAATCTCAATTACTACATTAAATTCTTCTGCGCTACCAATACTGATTTTGTTTAAATCCATAATATACTCCAAGAATATTTATTCGTCTTAAATTTTAGATGTATAATTATACACTGTATATAAATAACAACGCAAATAAACTGAGGTAATCATGCTAGACCGTGCAATTGTTGAATTTGATAAAATTGTAAAAAATTTATTTCATAAACCAATATCAAAAAGAAACCACCCTGATGAGTTTATCGTAGAAGCTGATCTTAGCGAAGCAGAAAAAGCACATATAATTGGATTGATGCGTGTAAATCATTGTGGCGAAATATGTGCACAAGCTTTATATCAAGGTCAAGCGCTAACTGCTAGGGATCAAGCTCATCGTGAAGCTTTTGATCATGCTGCTTATGAGGAAATTGAACACTTAGCTTGGACTGAACATAGGATTAAAGAGTTAGGGGGTAAAACAAGTGTTTTAAATCCGCTTTTTTATGCTGGTAGTTTAGCAATTGGGATTGGCGCTGGGGTTTTAGGTGATAAATGGAGTTTAGGCTTTCTGGAAGAAACAGAAAAACAAGTTGAAAGTCATTTGACTGAGCATTTAGATAAGATACCTGAACATGATAATAAATCTCGTGCTGTACTAGAGCAAATGCGAGAAGATGAGATTCGCCACGCACATATGGCACATGATTCAGGAGCAGCTGATTTACCAGCTCCGATAAAAAATATTATGAAAATTACTTCAAAAGTAATGACGTCACTTTCTTATAAGATATAAGTATTAATTGCTTATGATCTTAAAAGTAATCTATTACTATTAATATAATTAATCTGCACTATATTTCAAGTGCAGATTTTTAAAATGTTAGTATATAGTTATAATCTATTTAATCTTTATATTCCACAAATTATGAGAGTTATTATTGTAACCATTACTACTAGTTAATGAGATTCCATTTTTATTAAAAATGAAATTGATTGTATCATCTCCATCAGTTAATCTTGTATTAGATGACCAAATAATAACTTTATCATCGCCACTAGCATTGTTATTCGGGTATCCATACTCTACTAAATTACCATCATTTTGCAATTCTAAGCTAAAGCTTTTATCATATCCTGTGGTTAATTTACCACCATTACTTAAAGAGCTCCAATTTGCTTTATTTACATTTGAATCATACAAAACTAGATTGCCATCAGATTGTAATTTAAGATAATAATTAGGTGAATCAGCCGCGACTAATCGATTATTAAACAACAGGTTACGATTGCGATTTGCGGCTAAAATTACATTCTTATCGTTAGATTGCATATTTAACCAGTTATATGGATCTAATACTTTAATTTTTTTAGTCGGGTGTTGTTCATTATAAATTTCTACACCTTTTGATAAAATACTAGGATCAGCTAAAATTGTACGTAAAGATAAGAATTTTTGATTAGGTGATGTTGTTTCTAGATCTTTCTTTAGACCTTCTGCAAATAATTTTCCTGAATATGGAGCGTGTCCTTTGCTAGCATCAAGAGTTTTATATGACAAGATAGTGTTCTGATTGTTTTTTTTGTAAAACATCACCTCAGATGTGTTGTTATAACCAATACCTTTACTAAAGTTAGCATATGTATATTGGCTTTTTCTTGAAAAATCTCCATCTCCTGTTATGACAAATCCAGCAATATCAATTCCAAATTTCTTTGAAAATTTATCATTGTATGTAGACCATGAGATGAGTTGATCGTCAGGTAAATTAGATGGGTTAATATATCCACCACCGCTATCTCCAAATACAAAATAGTCATTCTCTTGCTTTGTATTAAAAATATAATTAAATATTTGAGGTACTCTAGATGATAAGCTAGGTACGACACTCCAGGCCAGAGGAATTTTTCCATCACGCTTGTTCCATAATGCAGGTAATGAACCTGCCATCCAAGCAGATGAATCATAATCACCCATATATAACATAATATAATGAGATACATTAGGGTCATTTTCAATGCCTATTTCTGAGCTTAGTTGTGGTTTTTGTTGTGCTTTTATGTTTAATGGAATATGTGAGAATAATGATGCATTTGCTAACCCCATTAAACTTGGTGCATCAGCATCTACTTGGATATAGTACTCAGAAGCTAAATTAATTAAATCTTTTTCTTGATAGTAGGGGTCACTTAATTTATAACTATCAATTATAGATTTATCAATGTGTTCGGCTTTATCGGAGTATTTGATGTGCCATGGAGAAAAACCATACATACTAATAATGGTATTTCTATCAACTATTTTCCGTAATTGATAAAATATGTTGTTAAGTGTTGATTTTTCATTTTTATTTAATTCAGGATTTTCATAAAATTTATGATCTTCCGTTTTGCCATCTGTACTTGGATTTAAATCAACAAAGAACGAACGTTTTTGAATGAAGAAATCTGAATTAACCAGCATTCTATTAAACAATTTCCAATCCTTATCATCATATTTAGTAAGTCCATTTAATTCTGGCCTAGAAAATGAATCTACAGTATATGCAATAGAAGGTGTTGTCTTTCCGATATGATCTATATAAAATTTGATTCCATATTCATAAACTGATTGTTTACTATATGACATATCAGTAATATTTAAAGATTCTATTATATTGAATTTAGGCAGAACCGCAAATTTTTTACTAACTATTGAGACTATCTCTTTATCATTTATGTTTACTGGTAAATAATCAAGTAATCCAGCAATAGTAGATGCTAAATTCGCTGTAGCCGGATATCTGTCAGACCATAAAACTATCCCTTTTATATGTTTTGTAATATTTGGTTCATTTAGTAAACCTAGCATTGGATCAGCTGTATCTATCTCAATATTTTTTATTTTTTTAAAGCTAATTAATGAACTTACGCTTTCAAACCAAAAATCATCTGGTTTGAAACTGTACTTTTGTGCAACTTCATCATTTGGGAAATATTTATAATAAATAGCAGATGAGCAATTAGATATTCCGTCATTAACGTTACGGTTAATGATTCCTTGTAATGCTGCAGAAATTTTTAAGAAATTATAACTACGATTAGGTATAGTATTTTGTTCCTTTATTATAGTGATAGCATTTTCTAAATTGTATTTATAAAGCGTAGAATTTTTACAATTAGAAAGTGGCATCGATTTATTTTCTTGTTCTTTGTTTTGTATAACACCAGAATTGCATGAAGTGATAGTGCAGCCAATTATAATTATAGTTGTAAGCGCACAGATATTTTTTATTCTTCTTAACATGATAACCTCCCAAATTAAGTTTTAATAAAATAGCCATTCCATTATAACATTAAGATGTAAAAAATGGAATAGTATATATGTATTTTTTTCATTGGTTGTTTTTGATTATAGATACTCTATAAATAATTGAGCGTTACATTAGAAAAAATGAGAATTGTCAAATGATTTAAGCTTAGCTATTGAACAATAACTCGCCCAATTATTTGTAGGATAACTATATTTAGAGAATAATGGCGTAGAAGTATATTTATTATATTTAACAAATAATTATTATAATTTCAAATTAGATATTAAGAATTATATTGATCGTGGTGGATACATTGTTGTGACTAGAATGAATATAATGGTGGTAATAATATTACCACCATTATGAAAGTTGACAATCTGTACTCAGAGCTGAATACAGATTAATTATTTCTACTGATTTTAATTTTTGTATAGATGTAGTTTTTAATAATCTACACTAGTTGGAACTGTTGCTATAAATGAATTAACACCAGTTAAACTAAATGCGAATGAATAAACACCTAATAAATTATTTTGATAAACAGTATTAGCTGATGTTAGTACTGCACCTGGATAAATTATGTCTGTCCAAATTGCAACAGGGTTAAATGTTTTATCAACTTTTCTTGTAATATGTACAAATGTTGGCTGAACACCATATGCTATCTGACCTAATGAGAATACATCAGCAGCAAGATTATAGCCTCCATTACCATCACTTGTAATACCTTCAAAATGGCTAACAACATTAGTACCTGATAAATTATTGTAGTAATAATCAGTCCAATTTGAAACAGCATGAGTGCCTGAGTCATAATCTGCAACATAAGCAATGTCTAAACCGCTTTCATTTAAGAGACTATAACCTCCAGCAATGGTATAGCTTGTGCCGCCATTCCACCAGATTCCATAGATTGTCATGCTTTTTTCTTGCTCACCTGGTCTATGAATATTTGTATAAGTTTCTGCTGCAATATCATATATGAATGATTTACCAGCAGGATTACCTACAACATTATAATTACCAGCTGCCAGTCCACCCATATTACTGTGTAGAATTGTACTATTTGCACCTGGTGGCATTAATGTTTTCCAATTATTTGGATTGTTACCATCACTTATAGCACCTTTATATAATAGTCCAAATGATAAAGCACCACTTTCCAATGTATTATAGCTACCAACAACAGTTATAGTGCCATCTGAATTACTATTTGGCCCATATAGATTAGTTGATTGGAGAATTTGTCCACTTGGAATAGGTGGAGTAAATTGATACCATTGACCATTATTACCATTTAACTGGCCGGCATACACTAAGCCTTTACTTGCAGTAGTGCTAGGTGAAATTGCACTAATATAGACATTAGATGAACCAATTATTTGGCGAATACCTGTGATAAAGGTTGCAGATGAGTCAATTTGAGGGAAGCTTAAATATTGAATAGTTGGAAATGCACTCTCTGCATTGATGCCATTATATTTCCATAAGTCATTAAGATTTCCATTAGTACTTGAGCCATTGCCAGCACCACCAAATAACCACATATTATTATTGTTATCTATCCAGCCAATTGAATCACGGCGTGCACCTGGGGTATTATTTGGCGATACAGATCCTTTATTTCCATAGATACCAAATTCACCACTTTCTGAGCTGCCACCTTTCCATGTCCACTGATTAGTACTAGGGTTATACATCCATAGATCATTTAATAATCCAATACTATCATTAAGGTTACCCGCACCACCAAACATCCATAAATTACCATTTTTGTCTGACCAAGCAAATGGATTACGGTGATTTCTAGCTCCTGGCGTAGTTGTGCTTGTAGGAACTCCCATAGTTCCATATACGCCACTTTGACCATTTAGGTTACTACCATTTACCCATGTCCATTGATTAGTTTTAGGATTATATTTCCATAAATCATTAAGTAGGCCAATGCCGCTTGAACTACTACCAAGACCGCCAAATATCCAGAATGTACCATTATTATCTACCCAGCTTATTGCATCAAATCTACTACCTGGCTCATTATTTGGATTTTCTTGACCTTGAGTTCCATACACTCCAACTGCATCAGGTGTACTTTCTCCGCTCATCCATGCCCATTGATTTGTATTTGGATTATATTTCCATAAATCATTAAACCTATGAGTTGCATTCTTACCACCAAACATCCATAAATTACCGCTGCTATCAGTCCATGATGTTGCACCTATACGGCCCCTTGGGCTATTTAATCTATTTGCAACCCCTTTTTGTCCATATATTCCAGTTACATTATGTCCATCTCGGCCATTTTGCCATGTCCATTGGTTATTTGTTGGATTGTATTCCCATATATCATTCATAAATACATGAGAAGCATTTTCTGTTCTACCTAAACCACCAAACATCCATAAATTACCGTTATTATCACGCCAACTAACTCCACCTGATCTTGAACCTGGTACATTAGATGGTGATGAAACTCCGCTTTCGCCATAATTACCATATGCGCTACTCATATTACTACCAGACATCCATGTCCATTGGTTGATAGTTGGATTATATTTCCATAAGTCATTTAAGTTACCGCTTTCTGCACTCGCGTTCCCATCGCCGCCGAATAACCAAAAGTTGCCACTCTCATCAGACCAACTAATTGATCCCCATCTAGCTCCAGGATTATTTGAGTTTGAAGCTGTGCCTTTTGTGCCATATACACCAAAAGCATTACTTTCGTTGCTGCCTGAGACCCACGCCCATGAATTTGTATTGTTCGGTGTATTATTACTTGAGTTTCCAGCAGAGCACCCACCCATGATGATTGCTGAACACAAGATAATAGGTTTAATAGATTGTCGCATTTCTTTAGATATCCTTCCATTATTACTTGTGATATAACTTATATTTACAATAGTTTTTGATTATATCACTAATAATTATGGCATATTTAGACATAGGAGTTAAATGTTTATCAGTATTTATGGTCATTTAAACCTCCAAAATAATATGGATTTAATCATTTACTTATTAATGTAATATAATATAGTTTGTAATATTAAGAATATATTTTAAAGGTATATAAGATGAAAAAAATGATTGCCGTTATGGGGTTGAGTTTGTTGGTTAAATCAGTGTTTGCATTGCCTGAATTGGCTATTCCTGATTTAATATATAGTGATACTACTGATGATATTGGAGTGGAAAATGCTGATGTAAGAGGTTTAATTGCGAAAAGTGGAAAATTTAAAGTTATTCATGTACCAAAAAACTTTGACACTCATGCAGTTTTTTTTGCTAGTAATGAATCATCGATAGAAGAATCAGCGCCAAAACTTAATGATGGATCAAAATATATTTTGATTGGTGAAGTTAGTTCTGCTAATTGGAATGATAGTAATTATGCTATTCCTAATACAAGTAGTTATTCTGTGACTAGATCTGTGAATATGGTTGTTAGTTATAAATTGGTTCGTATAGTAGATAAAGAAATTGTAGCTTCATTTAGTGTAACGCCAAGCAGCTTTCATACTTCAATTTTGAAAGCAAATGAAAAATCTAATTCAAATAAATCTAAAATGATGAAAGATATTTCTATGGATTTAGCTACGCAAGTTTTAAATGAAATTACTCATCAAAATCCTAATAGTGTTGATTATGGTGATAAACCAATGGTCTCTAGTTTCAAAACTTATGACAATTAATTTTATGATTAAAATTATTTAATATGTCAAAAACTAGGTCTTTAAAACATATTGCATTAGATTTGCTCGCAATACGCGAGCATTCATCAAAAGAGCTATATAATAAACTAACAAAACACAGTGATGATCACGATGAGATTATGACTGTGTTAGAAGATTTACAAAATAGTAAATTTTTAAGTAATGAGAGATTTGCTGAAAGTTTTATTAATAGTAAAAGTAAAAAATACGGCAGTATGAAGATTAAGTATATGCTAAGAGAAAAAGCCGTTTCTAATGATATAATTAATGATATATATGAAGGTTCAGATATAGATGAATATAAAACAGCTTTTGATATCTTATGTCGTAAATATAAATCGTTACCTAAAGATTATAATGAAAAGGCTAAGTATATGCGTTTTTTATTAGGTCGTGGATTTAACTCTGATGTTGTAAGCAGTGTGTTAGATAAGTTTATAAGAAATTTTGATGAATGATCTAATCCAGCGAAAACAAAAAATTATCCATATTGATATGGATTGTTTTTATGCTGCGGTTGAAATTCGTGATAATCCAAGCTTAGCTAACCGTCCTGTTGCCGTGGGCGGTGCTGAAGCTCGTGGAGTTTTATGCACTTGTAACTATATAGCTAGACGGTACGGGGTAAGTTCTGCAATGTCTGGCAAAATTGCTTTGCAAAAATGCCCAGAGCTAATAATTTTGCCAGTTAATATGGCAAAATATAAAGAAGTTTCTAAAAGTATCCAGCAAATTTTTCATCAATTTACGCCTTTGGTTGAGCCATTATCATTAGATGAGGCTTATCTTGATGTAACTGATAATCAGGATTTTTCAAATAGTGCTACATTAATTGCTGATGAAATACGCCGTCAAATTTGGCAAAAAGAGAATTTAACTGCCTCAGCTGGAGTTGCACCAAATAAATTTTTGGCAAAAATTGCAAGTGGCTGGAATAAGCCTAATGGTTTATTTGTAATTCCTCCTGAAAATGTAGAGAGATTTGTGGTGGATTTAGAGGTAAATAAATTATTTGGCGTAGGTCGAGTTACCGCCGAAAAACTTCATAAAATGAATATCAATACTTGCAATGATTTACAAAAACTAGCATTGTCTGATTTAATACATAAGTTTGGTAAATTTGGACATACATTATACCTACAGTCACGTGGTATAGATAATCGCTTAGTAAATGCCAATCGAGTGCGTAAATCTTTGAGTGTTGAAACTACTTTTTCTAAAGATACAGCTAATTATCAGCAAATAACAGCCGAACTAGATAATTTGTATTTAGATTTAGTTAATCGTTATAATAAGATCGCATCCGAGTATTTGATAAAAGGTCAATATATAAAGGTTAAGTATAAAGATTTTAAATCTCGTACAGCAGAAATTACATCTCATGATTTAAACAAAGAAAATTTTATTATGCTCCTAACTAAATTGTTAAATTACAGCGAAATTAGGTTACTTGGGCTTGGTGTTAAATTGTCATCTAATGATGATAGTGCGGAGTCTGAGCTGTTATTTGACTAGTTTTATATCCAGTCTGGAATATCTCTTTTTGTCCATTTAAATAATTCATGTTTGTATTGTTTATAATAATTACGATAACTATCAACAACTGAGGTACTTTGGCATTCTTCTGGCATTACGGTTGGAGGATTTAACTCAGTGATTGTTAATTTGTTTCCATGAGTAATTAATTCTTTAGTAATGATGTTATGTGCTAATAAAGTCTTATAACTAAGATGTTCTTTATTATAGCGATATTTATACTCCTCATGTAATTCATGAGTATATGCAACTAACCAAGCAAAATTATCATAGTTACTGCTGACCCAGATAGTGCAGGGGTGGCTCATATGAGATTTTTTATATGGAACTATTTCCACATTCAATTGATTACGTAGGTTTTCATTGATGATTAATGATGTACAAAGCATTTGAGCATGCTCTAAAATCATTTTTACACAATGCTTATCAACATGATAGATTGCTGATTTCTTTAAATTTACATCAAGTATAAATATATTCATTTTATGAGTTAAAATAGTTATGGAGTTGAATTTTATCATCTATATTGGTATATATGAGGTAAAATTATCACTTTGCTTTGGTTTTATAATAAGTGCTTTACTCTTTAAATAATGATAAAGCTAGTGTGGAAAGATAAAGAGTAGAAATGTTAGAGAATTCAGAGAAATTATATTCACAATACGAAAATTATACAGTAGCTGTTTTTGGGTCTGCTCGTTTAGATATTTCGCATGAGGTTTATCAAAGTGCTTATGCCTTTGCTGTAGAATTAGCCAAGCTAAATTGTAATATAGTAACTGGTGCAGGGCCTGGCATTATGGAAGCGGCTAATAGTGGTTTACTCTCGGTTAGAGAGGAAAGCAGTCAATCAAAATCAATTGGTTTACATATAAAGCTTACTCATGAAGCCAGAGCTAATAATTACCTAGATGAGTCGTACTATCATGAAAATTTTTTTACTAGGCTAAGTCAGTTTACTGATGTATGTGATTCATTTGTGGTTTTTGATGGTGGTATTGGCACGCTTTTAGAAATTTTTATTGTTTTACAGCTAATGCAAGTTGGAAAAGTTAATCGGAAGAAGTTAATTTTAGTCGGTGATATGTGGTATGGCTTATTAGACTGGATGCATACGCAAATGATACGTGATGACGCTGAAATGATTTCTCTTAATGATTTAAAGATTATGGAAATAGTGGCTGACCATAATCAAGCATTAAGGTTGGTGCAAAAGCACAAAGAAGAATTAAATAAATAGGTTGGTGATTATTTTTAAATTTTGAATGTTGTTATACTTCGTAATTGAAAAAATTAAAACAATAATGTAATATAAATTGGTTTGATAGGATAAATATGGATCAATTAAATCAGGTTTTAGGTTTAGCAATATCTGAAATTGCAGATATTAATTCATTACATGATTTGGAGCAGTTAAAAGCCCGTTATGTAGGCAAGCAAGGTGCTATTACGGCATTTATGCAAAAATTAAAAGATATAGCTCCCGAGGAGCGTAAAGCATTTGGTGCCGAAGTTAATAAAATAAAAACCTCTTTTGAAGAAGTTTTAAATAATAAAAAAGATGAATTAGTTGCTAAAGAATTAGCTGCAAAATTGGCTAATGAAACTATTGACGTTAGCCTTGATGGGCGTGGTATTGAGCGTGGTAGCTTACATCCTGTAAGTTTAACCTTAGATCGATTGGTGAAATTATTTGCACAGCTTGGCTTTGCTGTAGCTGATGGTCCAGAGATTGAAACAGATTATTATAATTTCAAAGCTTTAAATATACCAGATAATCATCCAGCAAGAGCTATGCAAGATACTTTTTATACTGAATCAGGTAATGTTTTACGTACTCATACTTCTCCAATTCAAATTCGCTATGCAGAGAAACGTACGCCGCCAATAAAAATAATTGCACCAGGTCGTGTATTTCGTGTAGATATGGATGCTACGCATTCACCTATGTTCCACCAGATGGAGCTACTTTGGATTGATAAAGGTATAAGTTTTGCGAATTTAAAAGCTGTAATTATTGAATTTATGCGCAAATTTTTTGAAGATGATAGCTTACAAGTTCGTTTTAGAGCATCATTTTTCCCATTTACAGAACCATCTGCCGAGATTGATATTTACTTTGCAAAAACAGGTAAATGGCTAGAGGTTGGTGGTTGTGGTATGGTTCATCCAAATGTACTTAATTATATGAATATTAGCTCAGAAGAGTATTCTGGCTTTGCTTTTGGCTTTGGGATTGACCGTTTGGCAATGCTTAAATATGAGATTACAGATTTACGTTTGATGTTTGAGAATGATTTGGATTTCTTACGTCAATTCAAAGGGTGTTAAGATGAGAATTTCTTGGAATTATTTACAAAGTTTATTTGAAGATAAATTAGATAAAGCTTTAGTTTTAGATCGATTAACTATGGCTGGTTTGGAGGTTGAGGATGAAATGCCTGTTGCTCCAGAATTTAGTGGTATAGTAGTTGGTGAAGTTATAGAGTGTGAAAAACACCCCGATGCTGATAAATTATCATTGTGTAAAATTGATGCTGGTACTGGAGAGTTATTACAAATAATTTGCGGTGCTCCAAATGTAAAAAAAGGGGTAAAAGCTCCGTGTGCTAAAGTTGGTGCTATTTTACCTGGGGATTTCAAAATTGCTGAGCGTAAAATGCGCGGTCTTGTATCATTTGGTATGATGTGTGGCGGTGATGAAATTGGATGCCCAGATGGTGTTGATGGTTTACTATTATTATCAGATGATGCACCAGTTGGTATGGATATTCGTGAATATTTAGATTTAAACGATACTATTGTTGAATTTAAAATTACACCAAATCGTGGGGATTGTTTATCGTATGCTGGTTTGGCTCGTGAGATAGCAGCTCTTACTGATTACCAAGTAAAACCTTTAGCTGATATTAAAGAGTTATTAACTACAAAAGCAAATAATTTATCTCTTGATGTAAAGGCTATAAACTATTGTCAACATTATGTCGGCTTAGAAATAAATAATGTACGTAATGATTTTGCAACTCCAACATGGTTAGTGCGTTTTTTAGAGCGTAGTAATATTCGGAGTATTTCGCCAATTGTTGATATAACAAATTTTATTTTATTGAGATTAGGACAGCCATTACATGCCTTTGATACCAATGCATTGCATAATGGTATTGGCGTACGTATGTCAAATAATGGTGAGAAATTAAAGTTACTTGATGGTAAAAATGCTGAATTAAAAGATAATACCATGATTATTGTTAATGGTAAAGATGAGCCAGTTGCAATTGCCGGTGTAATGGGTGGCCTTGACTCTGGTGTAGTTGAATCAACTACTAATATGGTTTTAGAGAGTGCTTATTTTGTAGCTGATGCAATTGCAGGTAAAACTAAACAATATGGTGTTAGTTCTGACGCTGCATTTCGTTATGAACGTGGTGTTGACTCTAGTTTACAACATAAAGCTGCAAATTTAGCTGCACAAATGATAGTGGAAATATGCGGTGGTGAAATTGGTGGATATGTTCATTTTGCTGAAGTTCAGGACAGTAAGCCTGCAATTAAGTTAACATTTAGTGAGATTAATCGCTTAGTAGGTGAAGAGATTGCAAAAAATTCAATTGCTAATATTTTAACTAAGCTTGGGTGTACTCTTGAAATTGATGGTGATGTTCTACAAGTTACTGCACCGTCATACCGCTTTGACTTAAATATAAAACAAGATATTATTGAAGAAATAATTCGTGTATATGGTTATGATAATATCCAAGCGAGTATGCCTATACTTACGCATACATTAGATTACTTAGATGATAGTTTAGCTAAAATTGATCGAGTAAAATCAACACTAGTTGGCTATGGATTTAATGAAGTTATTAATTATGCATTTATTGAAGATAAATATGCTGATATGTTTAGTGGACTATCTAAATCAGCATACGTTAAATTGCAAAACCCAATAGCTGGCTTAGGACTTATGCGTAATAGCTTATTGCCAGGTTTAGTAAAGAATTTACAAGCTAATGTTAATCGTGGACAAAATAGTATTCGTATTTTTGAAATGGCAAAAGTCTTTCATGGTGAGAGCTCTGAAGAACAAGCAGTTTACCTGTCTGGATTGATTTATGGTAAAATTTCTGCTCTTAACTGGTATGAAAAGTCTAGAAATATAGATTTTTATGATTTAAAAGTCGTTTTAGAAGAGCTTATTTTACCTTTTGGTGATTTGCAGTTAGAAGTGGTTAATTTGCCAAGTATCTATCATCCTGGTCGTTCAGCTCAAATTAGCTTATCTGGTCAAGTAATAGGATTTATTGGGCAGTTGCATCCTGAATATATTCAAAAGCTTGGTTTAGATGATTTGCCATATGTTTTTGAATTAAATATGGATTTAATTTCAAGTGTACAAAATATAAATGTTTGTATCCCAAGTAAATTTCAAAAAGTATCGCGTGACTTAGCATTTGTTTTAGATAAAAATAAAGAAGCCGGCGCAGTAGTTGATGTAATTAATGAGTTGAATATATCTGAATTAATTGAAGTAAAAATATTTGATGTATTCATGGGTGGTAATTTAACAGCAAATCAAAAGAGTATCGCGATAAATCTAATGTTTCATGCAGATAGAACTTTATCAGACGATGAAATTACCTCATATATGAGTGTAATTCAAAATGCAGTAAAAAATAAATTAGATGTAGAATTAAGATAAGTTTTGTAGGAATATAGTATGTCAACTGTCACAAAAAATGAATTGATACAAGTTGTAATGGAAAATTCAGAATTAAGCCGCATGGACGCATACCGTCTAGTTGAAGATTTCTTTGATGTAATGACTAAGAGTCTTGAAGATGGTGATGAAGTAAAAGTGTCTGGTTTTGGTAATTTTGTATTACGTGATAAAAAACCACGTATTGGACGTAATCCAAAAACAAAAGAAGAGTTTCCAATTAGTGCTCGTCGAGTTGTTTCTTTTCACACTAGTAATTTATTAAAAGATCAAATCAAAGATTATCAACCAGAGTAATATAACTTATAGAATCTAAAAAATAGACCATATGGTCTATTTTTTATTGCCCACTATAATAAGTGTTATTGATTTTTAACATTATTATGAATTAAACCTATTGTAATAGTGTAAAATAGTGTATATTTTTAACGTGTTACGTTGTTTTTTTGTAAAAGGATTTATCATGAGAAATATTTTATGTCTATTATTAACTACAGTGAGTTTTGTGGCATTTGCATCTGCTGGAAATTCCACCGTACAAGATTATCAAAAAGTTAAAATGTATAATTCAGCAAAAGATAATGCGTGTATATGGCAAGGTAGCACATCATTTCCAGTGAAGGATAGAATACATTATAATGAAGTTGTAAACATGTCTATATATTACAAGCATAATGAAAATGATTCTTGGAAAGACGCTCCATTTATTGAAGTTAAAAACCTAGTGGGTGATTCTAATGGTATTATTTCTTGTCAGACCACTACTAAAGAAGGTGTATTTTCTTATCGTTCACGAGGGTATATTATTTTTTCAGATGAAGCAAGTAATACGGAGTTAACTTTGAAAGAAACTTCTCCTAAGAATACTAACCCAACGAAAGGGGATAATATTGTTACTTATTCTATGGGTGATGAAGATAGTCAGCTTATTAATGGTAAAGACGTTGTATGTACATTGAACGGTACAGGAAATGTTATGGATTATACGAAAAACACTATTACGCTACTTTGCGAAGATAAGCAATAATGCAAAATCATAAGCAATTAGTAGTAGCTATTATAAGCTTATTGCTTATTGCGTGTAATCAGGTTGGTAATTCTAATTCTTCAAGCAACACTTTACTTGATGTTGCATTAAAATCAGACATTTATGATATTACACCAAGCAATCTAATGAATGGAAATTACAGATTAGGTCAATTGGAAGATGACTTGATACGAGACATTTGTGCAGGTTTTGGTTATGATGCTGAGAAAAAAGAATGTCATCATACAATAGAAACGCCAAAAGTAGAAAATATTAAAAACTTAGCAGATATTAATCCAGAGTTTGATTTAAGAAATAACCCAGTTACAAAAAATAAAGCTGGGGTTACAAGTATTGATTATGTTTCAAAAATAAATTTTTATAATGATAAAACTTCATATTTGATAATGTATCCCAAAATGAAAGATGTCTCTAAGTTTAAAGGTGTTATTGTTTATTTTCATCCTACGTTATTTGATAAACAATGGGCACCATCTGTAAATACGGATGGTCATGCTGACCGAGAGTATGCTGCTATATTTGCTTCACAGGGGTATGTAGTCATATTGCCAGACTATCAAGGTATGGGGAAGAACTGGCAAGAAATACATCCATATGTTATTGTGCCAGATATCATTATAAATGAGGTTAAACAAATATTAACTTCAGAGCGTAGTACAATAATATCAGATTATAAAACTGGTAGTGATGGAATTCCTTTGTTTGCGGTTGGGTTTTCTGAAGGAGCTGGATATGCAGTTAATTTTGCAAAGGATAGCATTTATAGTTCCGTTTATAATTTGAAAGCAGTGATTGGTTTAGATGGTGCATATGATTTAAGTGGTACTACATATGATTATCTAACTAGTAATGTAAGTGCTCCAGATGCTTGTGCTATTGATAATAATTCTAAATTCAAGTCTCAATATCAAATGTATGTTAATTTAACTAAACCAGCATTAATGTCATTGGTTATGCCTACATATAATCAGTATGTTGCACAAGAAAATTTATCCTATGGGTTTAATGATGAATTTTATAAAATGGCAAAATGTAGTCATTTAACAAAAGATTGTGTATTTGATGCTCAGCCAAATATTGTTAGTATTGGAGATGCGTTGCGGAAATTTTCGATAGGTAATAGCGATTATTTAGAAAAAGTGGCATCTGCCGCTATAGGAACTGGGCTTTACCTTGTAAATGGTAATACATTAGCACTTACCGTTGAACATCTATTAACAAGTCATCAAAATAGCCTTACTGATCATGCTAATAGCCATGAGGGAGTTTTTAATATGAATGTAATAAATAATGATGACTTTAAAAATGCGTTAAAAAAAGCAGATGCATATAGGTTTACTCCACAAACAAATGTAGCACTAGTTTCTTTAAAATATGATTCAATTGTTACACCTAAAAATACAGATGTCGCTTACGAGAGTTTCACTACAGTTAATAAGAGTAAAAACTTTAGCGTTGGATTGTCTATTATTGATAATAAACTGTTTCATTCTAATCTTGTAGTAGGTTCAGATAAGTGGAAACCTTATATACCTGATTTTAAGTCTTGTTATAATAGGTTGGATCATCCTCAAGCTGAACCATTTTTAGGTGTTATAGCATTGAAGTATATAGAGAGTGTAGGTGTTGCAAAAAAACCTGTTGAAACATATATAGAAAGAAAAGCTAATCCTATTGGTGGTAAATGTAGTGCAAAATACAATTTTGAATTAACTGGTGGTAATTCTCACAGTATATTGTTTGATGGCAAAAAACAAAGTCAATGTGAAAATATGGACATATCATCTTGCTTTAT
Source organism: Burkholderiales bacterium (assembly GCA_028693355.1). Classification (GTDB taxonomy): domain Bacteria; phylum Pseudomonadota; class Gammaproteobacteria; order Burkholderiales; family UBA11063; genus Aquella. The sequence goes on along the minus strand of JAQUVM010000024.1, from coordinate 3,096 downwards.
CCAAACAGAATTTCCTACAAGTAAGAACTCTCATGAATCATATAAATTAAGCATAGATGGTAAAAATTATGAAATATTGTATATGTGTAAGCCACAGTTTTAAATATACAAAGACTAGATAAATTTATAAAAGACACTCCTGTAAATCATGGGTGTTTTTTATTGCTTATATTAACAGTTACAAAATCCATCATATTAACCATATAACACAGTAGACTTATAGGTTATTGTCCTTATGAAAAATATGGTTAATTTGTGTGCTATATGTTAAAATAGTGGTTAAATTGTAGAGGGGCTTTTCAAAATGAAGCAGTATTGGAAAGAAATTATTATTTTACTTCTGGCAAAATCTGTTTTGCTATTTACGCTGTGGTATTTCTGTTTTAGTAAACCGCTAAAATTAGATGATGAAACTACGGCAGCACATGTTTTTACAACAACAGGGGGCGGGGATTATGGAAGCGCTAATTGATTTATCTAGGTTACAATTTGCTGTGACAGCAATGTATCATTTTATTTTTGTACCACTTACAATTGGTATGACATGGTTGTTAGTTATAATGGAATCAATTTATGTTATCACTGGTAAAGAAATTTACAAAGATATGACTAAATTTTGGGGTAAGTTATTTGGTATTAATTTTGCAATTGGAGTTACAACTGGTTTGACCATGGAGTTCCAATTTGGTACTAATTGGGCATATTATTCTCACTACGTTGGAGATATTTTTGGTGTTCCTTTAGCTATTGAAGGTTTAATGGCTTTCTTTTTAGAGTCAACTTTTATTGGGTTATTTTTCTTTGCCTGGGATAGAGTATCTAAAAAGCAACATTTATTATTTACTGTATTGGTTGCGATAGGTTCTAATTTATCTGCACTATGGATTTTAGTTGCTAATGGTTGGATGCAAGATCCAGTTGGTACTGTATTTAACCCAATTACAATGCGTATGGAATTATCAAGTTTCTTTGATGTATTATTTAGCCCAGTGGCTCAAGCAAAATTTTTCCATACTGTATGTGCTAGTTACGTAACTGGTGCTATATTTGTTATGGGTATTTCTTCATTCTATTTATTAAAAAAACGAGATCTACCATTTGCTCGTCGTTCTTTTAAAATATCAGCACTATTTGGACTATTTGCATCAGTTGCTGTGATTATCATGGGTGATCAATCTGGTTTATACGTTTATCACGCGCAGCCAACCAAGCTAGTTGCAATTGAGGGTATTTGGGAAACAGAAGAGGCCCCAGTTGGTTGGTCTATATTAGCTATTCCTGATGAAGAAGGTCAGAAAAATCTTTTTGATTTAAAAATTCCTTATGTGGGTAGTTTAATCTTAAATCATGATTTAACTTCACCGATTAAAGGTGCAAAAGAACTAATTGCTGAAAATAAAGAGAAGATTATTAAAGGTCGCGAAGAGTTAATGTTATTAAATAAATTCCGTCAAGATCCTAAAAATATTCAACTTGGTGAAGAGGTGAAGGCTAATTCACAATATCTGGGATACGGTTTATTATTGAAGAAATATACTGATGATTTAACACAAGTTACACCTGAAATGGTTGATAAAGCAGCAAGAGGAACTGTTCCTAAAGTATTGCCACTTTATTATTCTTTCCGTGTGATGTTTGCATTAGGTTTCTCTTTCTTCTTATTGTTTGCAATAGCTGCATATACATCATATGGATCTAACAATAGTTATGAGAAAAAGAATTGGTTATTGAAATGGTCACTATGGTGGATTCCAACTCCATGGATTGCTTGTTGGGCTGGGTGGTTTGTAGCTGAATATGGTCGTCAGCCATGGACTATTTATGGCATATTACCAACTTATTCTTCAGCATCTAGTCTTACTAGTGGAGAATTAATTTTCTCATTGACAGGTTTCTTTATAATCTATACAGCATTATTAATCGTAGAGCTTTGGTTAATGTTTAAGTATGCTAAATTAGGACCTTCTAGTTTAGGTACTGGTAAATATCATTTTGAACAAGATGAGGTAAAATAAAATGGAATATGAAATCTTACGTTTTATTTGGTGGGCTTTGATTGGTATTTTACTAATTGGCTTAATGATAATGGATGGACATGATATGGGTGTTGGTACCTTATCACCTTTTATTGGCAAGACTGATTCTGAGCGTCGTGTAGCTATTAATTCAGTAGCTCCTCACTGGGATGGTAATCAGGTATGGTTTGTAACAGGTGGTGGTGCAATATTTGCCGCTTGGCCTTTAGTTTATGCAGCTTCATTTTCAATGCTTTACATTGCAATTCTTGCTGTGTTGTGGACGCTTTTTTTGAGAGCTCCAGCATTTGATTATCGCTCAAAAATAGAGAATACTACATGGCGTAAAACTTGGGATTGGGTTTTATTTGTGGGTTCTGCGGTTCCTCCACTATTATTTGGTGTAGCTTTTGGTAATGTGATCCAAGGTATTCCATTCCATTTTGATCAAAGTTTACGTTTGGTTAGTGATGCTACTAACCCTATTTTTGGTTTTTTAGCTTTACTTAATCCATTTGCATTATTATGTGGTGTAGTTGCTTCAGCTATGACTACCGCTCATGGTGGAGTTTTCCTTACTCTACGTACAGAGGGTGCTATGCAAGAACGAGCTCGTAAAGCGTCTATTATATTCTCATTGATTGCTATTATTGGGTTTGCTATTGGTGGTTTATGGGTTGGTCATATAAATGGTTATGTAGCTACTAATTTAGATCCCAATGCTGAATCTAATCCATTAGCTAAGACTGTAGAAGTTGTGCAGGGTGCTTGGTTAAATAATTACAAGATGTATCCAATTGCTATGCTTGCTCCAGTTTTAGGTTTTATGGGTTTAATATTATCTATGCTATTTAATAGTAAAAATAAATCTGGAACCGCATTTATATTTAGTGGTATTGGCATAGCTGGAATTATTTTGACAGCAGGAGTATCTATATTTCCGTTTATATTACCATCTAGCACAGATCCTATTAGCAGTTTAACTGTTTGGTATGCTACATCATCATCACATACGCTATTGCTGATGTTAGTTGCTGCATTAGTTTTTACACCAATTATAGTTGTTTATACTTCTTGGGTG
>JAQUVM010000100.1 GCA_028693355.1 Burkholderiales bacterium | reverse complement strand
CCTATAAGCAATATAGACTTTTACATAATCATCAATGTTAACATTCTCAAAGCGTTTTTGATTAAATACATCTCTTAATTGATTACATAATGTACAAATACCATTTCCATCGCTGTTATATAGTAAATCAACTTGACCATTATTTGCGATTACATTAGATTGAATATTTAATGCTTTATTTAATTCATCTTTATTAGCACGTGCTTGATCTAATGAAGTATTAATTCCATTAATATGGAAAATAAACATTTTCTGTAAAGCAGACAATGGAGAGATACTAAAAACTAAACTAATTATTATCAATAATTTTTTGATCATCTTGACTCTCCTAAAAAGTGATCACATTGTTCTTTTATGTCATATGATTGAATACCATAGTCATTAGAAATGACATGCCCATTCAATAAATGTTCTATCCTATCCCACTCTGCTTTACGAGCTGAATTATCACGAATAATTTTGTCATATGCTTGTCCAAAATTATATCTATCCATCATTGGTATATTTATGCATGAAGATGCTGCAGCAGCTTTATTTGCAAATTTATTAATTGCCATATCATCAGTAATACCAACTTCCATCTGATCATATTGAACCATCTTTATAGCCGCAATAGTCGATCTAACGTCACTTTCTGGAATAGATGTTAAGATAAGCTCTAAAACTTCATCACGGATGCCAAATTGATTAGTAACTGTACCAATTAACTCTTGCTGTGTAATGGTTTTATTTTGATATGTTGTAGATGATTCGGCTAATCTGGCAAAACCTACATTATTTGTGAATTGTGGGCGCTTCTTTGTCCAAGAAATGTCTATTTTAAGCTGTGGCTTATCATGTAACTTATCTTCTCTAGTTATATGAAATGTAAAAACTACTATGCATAAAACAGCTAATAAGAAAATTACTTTCTGATTCATGTTTACCTCCAAAAATTTATTTTAATTCTTTATTGTTTAAAATTAATGCAATAGCAACCCACTATAGTTTACAGATAAATATTATGCCATATCAGCATAATTAAGAACCATAATTCGATAAAAATCAATCCACATTAGTATGCACTCAATGAATATTTACCACTTTTTGTATTTTATATACTGCAAGAACTGTTTTATAAGATAAGTAATTGGACTTAAATAGAGGTAATTTTATAAATAAGAAAATTTAATACTAAATAAATTTTTTGGAATATTTACCACATATAGTTCATTTATTTTTAAACTATATTGATTAATATACTATTAACCAATCATTTATAGATGGTTTCATTGAATTGTATATTTAAAACTAAGGTTAGAATATTTTTATAGACATAAATAAAAAGCAGGCGTAAGCCTGCTATAAAAATTATACTAAAGAAACATTACTTCAAGTCAGAAAATTTAACTCCATAATTTGCAGCATGTCCAGCCGAAGCATTTGGCGTACATGTAAATGTGGATGTTGGATCATCAAATGGATAAGTATAACAAGTTGGGCATGCTTTTTTCAGCCATGTAATAGTTGGTAAAACATTATTCACCCAATTTGTATTTGGTGTATTTAGATTAAATCCAGAATTCGGACGTGTAACATTATCTCCAGAATCAGTACCATTCCATAATGTACCACCACATGCTAGCAAAGTACTACCGGCCGTATCAAACGGAGTTGGTCTTGTAGCAAATGAACTAAACGTATTGATATTACATAATTGTAAATTAGTAACATAAATAGTCGGATTAGATGACACAGGATTTGCCCAATTTTCATTTAATTTAAATATTGATGCCGCAGGTGTAGTATTTGGGCTGGCATAGCTACCAAAACCAGCAATAGTATCCGCAGTCAACCAAGCAATATGATAACCACAGTATTTGTTATAATCAGAATTTGCACCTTGGTTAATCCCAGACTCACCATTATAAACTGAGTTTAAATGATAACCACATACTTCACTACCTAAACAATCACTGCTAGATGAACATATGGCTTTAGAACCACCATCTACCCAACGGTAATTAGCTTTATAATCCGAAACTATTACACCAGATGGATAAGATGAACTATCTGGATTCATAATCCATGTTGCTTTTGGTAACCATCCTGCAGAAGCTGTAGCCATGCTTTCTAATGATCCTGCAACTCCACAAATATAAGCATTTGATGATTTTACTGGATTTGTAGTTTGATTTGGACCAAATGATACTCCAAAATTCACACCATTAATAATAGATACATCATAATAATCTGGATTATTATTTTTTTGGAAAGTAAACTCACCAAGAGTTACAACCCCTCCAGGAGCAGCACCTGTCCCTGGTGCGCAAGCAAGACCTGTTCCATTACCACAACTTCCAACCTCACACACTCCGCTTTCACTACATTTAGTACGAGCAAAGAAATTACCACTCCAAATAATCCCATTAGGATCACGACTTGATGCTGAAATATTAAATGTAGTTGTTCCACCATGTGATTCAATTTTATAGCCATTTATAGGTTCTAATCTATCCCAAAAACAGAATAAAGATCCACCACCATTCGCACCACCTGGTCGACAAGTTGAACCAACAGGACATGCAGCGCGTAGATTACTCAAACCACACATAGACACAGCACCTGGTGATAAATCATGTGTCGTAGAAGTTGATTGACTATTTGGCAAAGGGCTTGTAAACGCATTTGCACCACCTTGTGTAATACCAACCCATATAGGTTGAATAAGTGACGAGTTTGTAAAAGTCATCGTCCTAATCGCAGCCTCTGGCTGTGCTACTGTTAAGACCAAAGGTTCTGGTGAACTCAGTGCAACACCGGATTGAGAATTAATTTTAGCAGAGATTACACTAGTCCCAGAAGTTGTGATTTGTTTAACTCCAAAACCGCAGTTTAATTCCGACTCTGTTGCCGTACTCAAATTACATGATACCGAACTAACTGTACTTTCTATACCACTTTCATTATATGAATAAAATTTGATTACATTTGGATTGCTTGAAGTTAACGTTAATGACACATTACCATGCTCTGATGCATCTAACCAATTAACAAAAATAGGTGCTCGCATACCAACGGGTACTATATTACCGCTTTGGGTTGATACCACAATTTTACCAGGGGTTGCAGCTGCTTTTGTTGCAGAAATTGTAATATTTGGATACGTAGGATTTGGAAGTGTACTTGGAACAAATCCAGGTAGACTTGTGATTGCTCCAGCAACACTACCAGTAAAAGTAATAGCAGAATTAGCAGTTCCTGAAACAGTCCAAGCTGGAATTGAGCAATTTGGATTTTGTGTAGTAATACCAGAACAAGCTTGGGCACCATTTGGTGTCAATGTAGCACCACTTGTATTTTCTATAGCAAAATTTAATACACCATTATCAGCACTTTCAACACCTGATAAGCCAAATATTCTTGCTTTAAGATTAATTGTTTTGGCGGTTGCAGAATATAGTACATTTACTGATCCAGAATAAAAATTACCATCAGAGCTCTCTACTTCAAAAGTACCAAAAACTGGGTTCTCTTGCGATATAGTTGGCACACTTACAGACGCATAACCATTTGAACTAACATTTATTGAAGTGCTACCTAAAGCTAATCCATTTAAAATAACAGTACATGTTGTATTTACTTGAGAACCACTTGATAAAGCACATTTACTTTGTGATAAGCTAGCTATGCTTGGTTCAGATACACTAATATTAACTAATTGCCCTACAACTCCTGTACTATTTTTCAAGGAAACATAGATTGTTTGAGTACTACCATTAGTTACTTGTATATTACCGATAGGACTATTACCATTATAGCTAACAGATAAATAGCCATTACTACTAGAATTAGAGCTAACTCCAGAACCACATCCACTTAATATAAGCATGGTGATAAAACTAATAAAAAATAAATAAAGTGTTTTCATAAAGCCATTTCCCCACAGTATGATTATATAATTTTGTAAAAATCATTTGATTATACCACAAAATAACCAACCAAAATCAAACACTTATTTAAATCAAACAAGATAATAAAAACTATGTCAAGAAAAGGTAATTGTTTAGATAATGCCTGTATAGAAAGTTTCTTTGGGCATTTAAAAAGTGAAAGTATTTATTTAGAATCACCAAAGAATTATGAACATCTTAAAATAATAATTAAAGATTATATTAATTATTACAATAATGATAGAATGCAGATTGGATTAAACAAAATGACGCCGATTGAATATCGACGCCATTATGAAAAAACGGCTTTTTTATAATCTGTCCACTATTCGGGGGGCAGATCAGTTTCCCGCTGCTTTTTATGTAGTTCTTTTTATCAACAATGCTGTAAGAATTACTCCGCCCAATACCATGCCAACACCAACAAATTCAGGAGATGTATAACCATATCCATATATTAATGGTAACCCACCAAGGTAAGCACCTAATGCATTTGCCAAATTAAAACTAGCTTGGCTAACAGCGGCAGCTAACATCTCTGAGCCTTTTGCCGAGTTAATCACTAAAATCTGTACAGGAGCTATAATTGCAAAAGCTGCCATGCCAGTGGTAAAAGTCATAATAATAGTTAATACCTTACTCTCAGCACAAAAATGTACTAGTACCAACGATAACATCATAAAAATTAAAACCATCAATGTAGCACGAGCAGGATTAAGTTTATCAGCTAATTTACCACCCATAAAATTACCAACAAACATACCAAGACCAGCAAACGCCATTAAATAACTCACTGAATTTGCTTCAAAACCACTTACATGAATAAATAATGGTGCTATATAACTAATCCAGCAAAATAGACCACCAGTACCAATAGCAATTATTAAAATAATTAACCATGAATTTAAATGTTTTAGATAAGAAAATTGGCTTTTGATATCTCTAGATTCTGTTTGCTTTACCTCTGGTAAAAACTTATTAATACAATAAATAGTAACTAAACCAACCATAGCAATTAAAATAAAAGTATAATGCCATGAAAAATTATGCCCAATATATGTACCGATTGGGACGCCTATTAAATTTGCAAGAGTAAGACCTGCAAACATTTGTGCAACTGCCTGAGACTCTTTACCTCTTTCGGCAATACGGCTTGCTACAACTGCACCAACTCCAAAAAAAGCTCCGTGAGGAAGCCCAGATAAAAAGCGCGTTAAAATCAATGTATAGTAGTTATTGGCAAATGCTGATAACAAATTAAATACCGTAAACATAACCATTAAAATTACTAATAATTTCTTAGGTTGGATTTTATTACTAAACATAACTAAAAGAGGCGCTCCGACAACAACCCCCAAAGCATAAGCAGATATAAAATGCCCCGCCGTAGGAATAGAAACCCCTAAACTAGCAGCAATATCAGGTAATAATCCCATTATCACAAATTCAGTTATACCTATACCAAGTCCACCTAATGTTAGACTAATTAATCTTTTATCCATACTCTTTGTCTTTCAATTATATACGATTCACATAACCCGAGGCCAGCACCTTACCCAAACTATACAACACCGTCTTGGCCTGATCCACCCGGAAGCGAATAAAGTCGCGTGCCTCTTTCAGATCCAGGCCATAATCGGCAAAGCCAT
>JAQUVM010000023.1:9795-28168 GCA_028693355.1 Burkholderiales bacterium | reverse complement strand
AAACATTAGTATTTGCTAAATCTTCGGCAGAAGTTTCTTCAGTACGATCATACCCAGATATTAACTCGTCAATACGCTGCTGATTTATATCAAAACCTATGCATTTATTCTGTTTACCAAACGCAACTGCGGCTGGTAAACCAACATACCCCAAACCAACTACCGATATTCTTCTATTACTCATAAACAATTTTCCAAATATATAATTGTATTAATCAATTATTATAAAAATTTATATTCCATTAAAATATTATTCATCTTTTACTACCTTAAGCATATGTCTAAGTACGTATTTAGTATTTTATATAAGCATATTATTGCTAAGAGTAAAAATCTAAATCAAAGATAATTTCTAAGCTAAAGTATAAATACCGTGAATTTAAAAGCTATGTTGAAAAGTATCTTGAAGATATAAACGCATTAAGGCGTATCTACAATACTTATTTGAATAACTTCTTGAGTTTGGATCAATTGATAGCAATACTAGTTAGATCATAAACTAGTGACTACGTACATAACAATCCCAAAATCTATTTTATTATTTAAAGAAATGTCACACCAAATTGCACGGAATTTTATCATTAAGACAAATAGAAATGTTGAACTATTTCAAAATGGATATTAAAATTAATGATATAATATTAGTATTATAAACTCTTTTAGTCAAAAAACATGAACTATAAAATAAAACTCCCACTTCTTCTGACATTACTATATGTAGCCCCACAATTTGCAAGCGCTGATTCTGGGCTATATGCTGGTATTGGAGCAGGATACGGAACTATCAATACCTCAACTACTAATGGATTTAATTATGTAGATGGCGCTAGTAATAAAAATAATGGCAATATGTTAGGTAGTATATATGTTGGCTATGATTTTAGCCGCTATCTAGGTGTCCAAGTTGATTATAACTATATAGCCAACACTCAGTATACAACTGGCACTGATGCTGCAACAGGTGCACAAGGATCTTTTAGCGCATCTCAGCAACTTGTAGATCTAGGAATCACAGGGCATTTACCATTTGAGTTATTAGCAAACTCACTTAGTGGAATCTCATTATTTGGTAAAGCGGCCATAGGTTATAACACTGTTAATTTTAATGGCGGCACAGTTCGGACATCAACTGGGTATCAACAAAATCTACCTGGTACTGCACAAAGTATGGTACCTGTAATTGGTGGTGGGGTTGAATATGGTATAAGCTCAGTTGGAATAAGACTAGAATATGACTATATAGGTAATACTAGCGTAAACGTTAATAATCAAAACTTAATGAATGTAAATAATAATATTTATCTAATTTCAGCTTTATATCACTTCTAGAAAATCACACATAAAACTAAAAAACTTTTAAAATATAGTTACAATATATATTGCATTAGCAAATATTGTAACTATATTTTGTAAATCATCATTGAACTATTTTTTATTTATAATATATTCCACTACATTAGCGTGATGATATTCTTCTGCTAAAGCCAAAGCTGTCATACCATCTATATCTTTATGCAATTTACTAGCACCAGCATCAAGTAATACTTCAACAACATTTAATTTACCTTGGCGAGATGCCATAAGAAGAGGTGTTCTGCCATCTAAATCAGATTGCTCTAATTTAGCATTATAAGCAATAAGTAATTTCACAAGATTAGCCTTACCATTTAGAGATGCCATTCCGAGAGCAGTCCGCCCAGAGTTATTTTTATGCTCTAAGTTAGCTTTAGCGGTAATTAATATTTTAAGTACATTAGATTTGCCATATTCGGCCGCTAGCATTAATGCAGTTTCACCATTATTGTCTTGATGCTCCAAATTTGCTTTAGACTCAAGCAACAGACGTAGAATATTTGACTTACCTTCCATAGCCGCAATAGATAATGCAGTTCTACCATTATTATCAACCATTTCAATATTTGCATTATTTGCTAAGGTTTGTTTTACATGCTTAAATGTACCATCACGAGTGGCAACTATTAGATTACTTGACATCCACTTAGCCATTAACTCATCACGTTTAATAGCTTTTACATGACTAGCATTACTTAATAGGTGAACTATATCATTATGACCTTTTTGACGTGCTAATGTAAGTGCTGTAGCACCTTCATCATCAACTTTACTATAGTTAGCACCATAATTAAGTAATAATTTTACAATTTCAACATTTCCTCTCTCTGCTGCAATAATTAAAGCTGTTCTATTATGTTGTTCAGATTGCTCTATGTTTGCACCATTTATTAATAATACTTCAACTGTTTCTGGTTTATTATACCAAGCCGCAAAAATTAATGGGGTCCATTCATAATCATCACTATTTTCAATATTTGCACCATTGCTAATTAGTAAAGAAGTAATTTCAGCATACCCAGCACGAGCTGCATACATTAAAGGAGTCCAAAATGCATTATTAGAATAATCTGGATTTGCACCGCCGTCTAATAAAATATCAACAGCTTCTTTATTTCCATTAGTAGTTGCCCAAATTAACGTTTTACCACAATCATTATTAATTCTGCTCATACTTGCGCCATGTTTAACAAGCATAATAACAGCATCATGATGATGCTTAGTTTCTGCAAGATCTAAAGCTGACATGTTATAGTAATCCAAATGCTCAATATTAGCGCCAGCTTTTACTAAATAATCAATTACATTAGCTTGATTATAGCTAGCAGCGATAGATAAAGCCGAACGCTCATATTCATCAAATGATTCGAGATTAGATCCATAACTAATTAAAGTTTTAATCATTTCTATATTGCCACTTCTGACCGCATAAAAAACGGGTGTCCAGTTATAAATATCAACCTGATTAATATTTGCACCAAATTCAACTAATAATTTAACTGCATCTAAATGATGATTATTTACTGCATAAAATAGTGGCGACCATCCAGTTCTATCGCAACGATTTATATTCACTTTTGAGTTAATAAGCTCTCTTATTGCATCAGTTTGCCCATCTCGAGCAGCATAGACTAATGGCGTATTACCAAAACAATCACTTTCTTCTGTATTAATTCCATAATTAATTAAGAATTTAATGGTAGCAGCTTTGCCTTTCCATACAGCAAAAAACAATAAACTCCAATTTTGTTTATCACCGCCACGAATATCAGAACAATTTTTTAGAATTAACTCTACTATATTGGTATAACCATTTTTTGCAGCATGAATTGCAGCGGTCCAGCCATGTGTATCCTGATGACGTAAATTTGCACCTAACTCTATTAATCTATTTACAGCTGAAATTTCGTCTTTCCAAACAGCAAAAAATATAGCTGTCCAGCCATATTCATCTTGAAACTCAAAATCTGCACCATATTTATGAAGAATAGAAATAATATCGTGCATCCCATCCCGAGCAGCATACATAAGTGGCGTGCGCCCGTATATATCAACATGATTAATTTTAGCACCAGTTGCTGCAAGTAACGTACAGTTTTCCACATTATCAAATCTGATAGCAAAAAAGAGTGGTGTCCATCCATATTTATCAGCAAGCTCAATATTAGCTCCTGCATTTAATAATATACGAACTGTTTCAGTCTTACTTTCCATTGCTGCTATAGATAATGCTGAAGTACCTTGATTATCTACTGAGTTAACATCAACCCCTTGATTAATACAACGCACAATTTGTTCTAAATTATTCTCTAAAATAGCTCCAAATAGCTCTTCTTTCAGCTCATCATTTGTTTTAGATTTATTACTCTCTAAATAACTACGAATCAAATTAGCAACATTACTATGATTAAACGTTTCAGCAATTTCTATTAAAGATAAACCTTGAGAATTTTTGATATCAAGCTTAACACCTGTTTGAATAAGAAGCTCTGTAGCTGCATAATTACCCGATGCAGCAGCTTGAATAATCGGTGACAACCCCTGAGCATTTATTTCATTAATGTCGGCACCATCATTTATAAAATTAATCAGCGTTAATAAATTATTATTACGAACGGCTTCTATGATTTGATCTATCTTTTGCATAACAAGCTTCCCCAAGCTTTATACTCTTACTATGAGTATTATTGTGAATAAAACAAATTGTAACATGTTTCTTACAGTGGGTTTCATATGTTAATTACATTTATAATAATAGAGTTAATTATTGTTATAAATCATAACTAATACACTGAAATATATGGCGTTCTAATTAGCATATATAGCCAAATATATACCAAAATAAAACCCCTCACTTTAGATATTTTAAGAAATTAAACGATTATATCCAACATGATATTTTATAAAAAATTTCATAACATCTATAAACACAATATAATTATTTTAAACCATTAAGAATTTTATCTACATTAGCAAGTTTTTCAGCTATATTAGCTGATTTTACTTGCCATATTAATTTATTTTTTCCATCGTACTTACAAGTTTTTAACTCTTGCATCAATAATACAATTTTTATTGGCTCAATTGGTGGTTTATCGATAAACACAAGATTTAATGAAGCATTATTAACATCAATTTTTTGAATTCCAAATTCAGTTGCTGTTAAGCGAACTTTATGCATATTAATTAAATTTTTAACTGCTTCTGGAGGTAAGCCATAACTATCTATGACTTCTTGGTAAATAGCTTCAATTACTTCAAATGAATCAGCATTAGCTAGGCGTTTATAATATACCAAACGCTCATGCGTGCTTTCGCAGTAATCAATCGGTAAAATAGTATTAGCGTTTAAATTTACTTCACAATATACATCATTCTCTGAATTATGTAATGTTTTGTCATTTTTTATTTTACGAATAGCTTTTTTTAACATCTGCGTATAAAGAGATAAGCCAACTTCTTTAACGCTCCCTGCCTGATTATTACCTAATATCTCTCCAGCACCACGAATTTCTAAATCGTGCATAGCTAAGTTAAACCCGGCACCTAACTCACTAGTTTGTAAAATTGCGTCTAAACGTTTATCTGCATCTTTGCTTACATTTTCTGGTGTAATTAAATAACAATATGCCTGATGATGAGAACGTCCTACTCGACCACGAAGCTGATGTAGCTGTGCTAAACCAAATTTATCTGCCCGATGTATTAATATCGTATTAGCATTAGGAATATCAATACCAGTTTCAATAATCGTAGAACATAGTAATAAATTGTATCGCTGTTGAACGAAATCTTTAATTCTTTGTTCTAGGTCACTTTCTGGCATTTGTCCATGTGCAACCGTAATACGTAGTTCTGGTAATAAATCTTGTAGTTTATCTTGCATTTGTTCAATGGTTGCAACATCATTATAAAGATAAAAAACTTGTCCACCACGGCGAATTTCCCGAATAATTGCCTCGGATATGATTTGCTTATCATCTTGAATAACAATGGTATTAACAGATAAACGGCGAGATGGTGCAGTTGCTATAATTGAAAAATCACGTAAACCATCTAACGCCATTGATAAAGTACGAGGTATTGGCGTTGCTGTCATAGTTAAAACATCAACATTATGACGAAGTTCTTTAAATTTCTCTTTTTGCTTCACACCGAAACGGTGTTCTTCATCAATAATAACTAAACCAAGCTTAGCAAATTTTACATCATCTTGAATAAGACGATGTGTACCAACGACTATATCAACTTTTCCGCTACCCACCAACTCTAAAGTTTGTGTAATCTCTTTTTTAGTTTTAAAACGAGAAATTTCAGCAATAACAATCGGAAAACTTGCAAAACGATTTACTAAATTTTGATAGATTTGCTCAACCAATAATGTAGTTGGCGCAAGTATAGCGACTTGATATCCATTCATAGCTGCAATAAAGGCTGCACGCATAGCAACCTCAGTCTTACCAAAACCCACATCACCGCAAATCAGCCTATCCATTGGTTTTTTATTAGCTAAATCTTTAATAATTTCATCAAAGCTATTTTGCTGATCTTCAGTTGGTTCATAACCAAAACTTTCAGAAAACTGTTGATATTCAGTAGGTAATATAATTTGATTACCTGTTTGAAGCTCTCTTTTTGCATATAATTCTAATAACTCTGCTGCTATATCACTTACTTTTTGCTCTGTTTTTTTCTTAGCTTTGTCCCACTGTGCTGAGCCAAGCTTAGTTAACTCTATCGTTGCACCATCTATTTGCGAATAACGGCTAATCAAATGTAAATTATGTACAGGAATAAAAAGCTTTGAATCATTTTGATAAATAACTTCTATCATCTCATATTCAAAATCAGCTATAGTTTGACTAGTTAGACCATTATAACGCCCTATACCATGGTTTAAATGTACAACCAAATCCCCAACTTCAATTTCTGCTAAATCACGAACAATTAAGTCTGAGTTTACTTTACTACTTGATTTACCTTTGCTAATACGTCGACGATTAATCCTACCGTGAGGATATAGCTCTAATTCTGTAACAAATGCATAATTTTTATATAAAAACCCTTGATACAAACTATCATTAACTATCACTATTTTGCTGTCATCTATATCTGATAATCTATTAATTTGCCGCGCTAATATTTGACTACTTTCTAAAGTTTGACGTAAAATCTCGCTACGCCCTAGGCTTTCGGTACAGAGAATTATATTAGTTTTTTTTGCAAAGTCATGTAATTTTTGAAATGGCTTATTATCTAATGCATTTACTGATAAATCTGGTAATAATGCAAATTTGTCTAAAAAATCCCCAGTTGTTGCTATTTCAAAGCGTACATGACTTTTAAATAATGAAAATATTTTATCGCTTGCTACAAATAAATCTTGTGGTTTCAAACATGGGTACTGATAACTATAAAAAGCGTGGCGCTTATTAATTTCTTGCCAGTTTAGATTAAGAACTTCTTGTAAATTATCTTGATATACTACTTGCCATTTATTATCTAAATAATCAAATAACGTCGCAACTTTCTCAAAAAACAGCGGTAAATAAAATTCCACGCCAGCTGGTAAAATACCTTTAATTAGATCTTTAACTAAATTACTATCGCCATCATTTGCGAAGTATTGTTGAAATTTGCTGGCTACTAAACGCAAAGTTTCATGATCATGATTATATTCACGAGATGGTAATAGTTCTACCTTATCAACTTTACCCGTCGTTAACTGGCTTTTTACATCTAGCCAAAAAATATTCTCAACTTCATCATCAAACAAATCAATACGAATTGCATCTTTTTGCCCCATTGGTAAAATATCAATAATTGAACCACGAATAGCAAATTCCCCAGCTTCATAGACTTGCTGAACTAGCTCATAACCTGATGCGACTAACTTTGTTCTTAAATCACTAATATCAATTTTATCGCCAATTTTGATAATAAATACTTTTTGGTTAAAGAACTCTTGTGGTGGTAATAAATTTTGTAATGTTGAAGCTTGAACTAATAATACATCAAGCTGATTATTTTGTACTTGCCACAGAGTACGAAGGCGTGTTGCAATCAAGTCTTTATAAGGTGATTGTCGCTCGTATGGCAAAACCTCATATGAAGGCAAACTTGCTATCTTTAGTTCAGGTACAAATAATTTTAGCTCTTGTTCTAAACGCTGTAACTGATAAGCATCATTTGCAATATACAGTAACGGTGAGTTTAATTCTTTTTGTAAATTAGCGATATAAAAACTATCCCCACCAAGCGGAAGTTTTTTTATAAAATTGCGTTCTTTATGAATACTTTGTGGAAATTTTATCTGTAACATACTAAAAACTTAAAATACTATTAAAACTAGAGCCATCTGGATTCATTTCTTTGAGTTTTAACTCGACTTGATAATGATTTAATAATAATCCAGCATATGTTACAGCAGGAATCATGATGCCAACTATAAATATGGTTATAAAAACATAATGTATTGTGTTTGTTTGATTTAATTTAAGCCTAAGTTCAATATTCATCAGGTTGGTATTAATATCTTTATGCTCTTTGATTAAATCAACTAAATTTATTGCTAGCCTTTGGTTATATTTTTTAACTTGCCATGATAATAAAAATAAATCTATAATTACAAATAACAATGGGATTAATGTCCAAGCAAATATAAGATATAACCATGCTGAAGCTTTATTTAAATAAAATTTATGAATTCCAAACACGCCTAAAAATATCAATAATAGATAAGCTATTAAGATATTTTTACTATATCTACTATAAAAATATTTGAATTTAGCTTGCTCGTTATTTGTAGTTAATTGTTTGATTTCATCTAATAAAAAATCATTATTCATATAAATCCTAATTCATGCATAAAATAAAAAATCCCAACTAATAAGATGGGATTATACAAGTTTATGTACTAGATTACTAATGAATTACAATACCAAGTGGGTTATTCAATGCACCATCTCCTATTAGAAAACAAGCTATTCATTATAGTTCTTTTGATTTATCATAAAATAATAGCAAATACTTGTAGTAAGTATTAACAATAACGCGGTGGTCACTTCAGCAAATATTTGTTTTTCTGTTATATATGCAAATAAAGTCATAATTGCTAAATACATAAACATAGACCAAGATGATAAAAAAGCTCTCCAAGATTTGTATATATTTTTGTAATGAATACCACAATAGATACAAAAGAATACTAATAGAAATATTACAGAAACTATCAAAGCTATTGAACCACACTGAGCTAATAAATAGGTGATACTAGCAAAAACAATATAACTAATAAATGTACCACCTATCATAGTAAATGGTCGCTTTGTATGTGGATCATTTTTACGTAATCGGCAATATGATACAGGAATAGCTACGCATGATAAGCACATAAACACGCTTACCATAATCATCATCTTTTCCCAATTATTAAAGAAAATAACTAGACTCGTACAAAAAACCAAAGAAAAAACTAACGAAATCCTTGAAATCATATATTGAGGATGTTCTTTTCCAAAGAATTTTGGCATCTGTTTATCCTGTGCCATACCTGTAAAAATACGAGCACTAGATCCCAAGAAAATCACACCAGATCCAGATGGACTAATGGCAGAATCGATAAATAATAAAACCGCTAACCAGTTCATACTAAGCAAAATAGCAAGCTCAGCTAATGGTGAATTAAAGTTTAAATTATGCCATCCATTTGCAATCATCTCAGGAGTAACAGCTACAATAAAAGAGTACTGTAAAATCACATAAATAATTGCTGAAATAACTATTGATCCAATTAATGCTATCGGGATATTTCTTTGAGGATTATCTAATTCGCGAGAAAATAATGCAACTGGCCCAAACCCATAAAATGAGTAAAATATTCCACAGGTAACTATAGCTGTAAAAATTTTGTCATAACCATATGGTGCAATCGTACCTTGGTAACTAGTAAAATTACTTGGATTATATGATGCATAAATAAACATTAATGCTGTCATTATTGGAACTATAAATTTTATAATCGTAATTACATTATTTACACGTGATAATACTTTTATTCCCCAATAATTTACTAATAAATATAAGCACATAAATAGACAAACAAATACAATACCTAGACCGCTAAGATGTCCATTAATTAAAATATGCTCACCAATAGATTCAAATGCATCAGAAAGATACTGGACTGTCGCTTCAGCCTCTGCAGGGACTAACAATGTAATATAAAACCAATTTGGCAATGATATTAGAAAGCCTATGTCTTTATTATGAGTAAGAGTAAGTAATCTAGCTGAAACAGCATTTTCTTTATGAAAATAAGTAGCAATTTCCGCCAATAACAATGCAGGACATAATGTTAGTAGTGCTCCAAAAATCCACGAATAAATTGCAGATGGACCAGTAAACTGTGCCGTTTTATAACATGCAAATAACCAACCACTACCAATAATACTGCTAACACCAATTGTTATTGCTGAAAATAAACTTGGTTTTACTTTTATACTTTCATCGTATGCCACTTAGTAATTCCTTAATCAAAAAAGGATTATATCAAAGTGACGTTATAATAAGCTTATCATATTGCAATTATAGAGCAACTTTCTATAATGCTATGCACTATAAATTAAATATAAAAAAGGATAAACAATACATTTACCGTATAATATTTGTATAAATTAAAATATCATATCGGGAAAATCATAATAAATGAAAAAATCATATTTGTTATCATCAATAATAGCAAGCGTTACATTATATTCATGTAGCAATGGCAGTAACTCGTCAACAAATACATTCACGCCTGTTCCACTTAAATGGGAAGCATGTAACCCATTAGAATATAATGGCATTACTGAAGTAATGATAAATACTTTAGGTAATAGACTTAGTTGCGCTAAAATGGTTGCACCTGCTGATTATAGTAACCCTAGCCTAGGTAATATAGAAGTGGCTCTATCTAAAGTTTCGGCTGAAATTCCAAGTGAGCGTCAAGGATCAATCTTCTTTAATCCTGGTGGGCCTGGAATAAATGGAATTGGAGATGCTCCAATTGCTGGAATATTATGGTCAGATGCAGATGAACAAAACCCATTAGGTGCTAAACTTAAACAGTTATCTAACCGATATGATCTAATTGGATTCTCGCCACGTGGAGTTTCAAGTAGCACCGCATTGGTTTGTCAACAAAGTGGCAAAGTTCAGTATCCGCTAAATTTTAATGAATCTTTAACTAGTATAAATAATCAAAAGTCACTTTATATGAATGCTGAAGTAACGGCAAAAGTATGTCAAACAAATAAACTTACACCATTTATTAATACTGATGCTACAGCTCGTGATATGGATCTTGCTCGTAGTTTGCTCGGCGATGCTAAATTAAGCTATATTGGATACTCTTACGGAACTTGGCTTGGAACATGGTATGCTGGATTATTTCCAAACCATGTCGATAAAATGGTTATTGATAGCAATATGGACATAACAATAAGTAATGTAGAAAACATATTTTCACAGCCAGAAGCATTACAAAATATTACTGATAATATAATTGCACCATATGCAAATCTTAATGAATCAATATTTCAACTTGGAACTACACAAGATGTCCAGAATATATACCCTCAATTGAATAATACAATGAAGCTAGTATTGCGCTATACTTTGTATAGTCCATTATTTTCACAATCTATGGCAAATGACACCGTTGAAATATTATCTGCAGCAAAAACAGTGAATAAATTAATCATAGATAATCCGTATGATAATGAATCATCAATTTTGAACATGGTAAAGATTTATTCATTTAGCCCAGACAATGAGATCAATGATGCAACCATTTTAACAGCTGAAAAAATGGTTAACATGTACTTTTACTTCATACAACAACAACCAATACCAGTTTATAGCTCTACAAATACAGCGGTAAGATGTAATGATGGCCCAGCTCCAACATCATTTGCAGAATGGCTTGCTATAATTAATAATATCTCAGTTAATGGCGCAATATTTTCTACAACACTCATGCAGTTAAATTGTACTACATACTGGAATGGACCAACTGTTACACAACCAAGCATTAATAGCATGAGTAACTCATCGTATCCAATACTTATGGTACAAACACAATATGACGGTGCAACTCCATTGCAAGGTGCGTTAAATACTTATAATGCTCTTGGTACAGCAAGTATGGTTTATGTAACTAATAGTTATAATCATGGGGTATTTAACATAATTGAAAATGGCTGTGCCGAAAATGCTGTTGCTGACTATCTATTAACTGGAGCGCTCCCAGAAAACCAGCTATTAATATGTCAAGGCAAAGGTTTACTACCTAATGTAAATAAGATAAATGTAGCAAACAAAAATCAGGAGTCTTTATCAACAAATTTAGCAAATAAAGCTATTTACGGCAAAGAAATATCAATGGCTAAAACATTTAAACACCCTGAAAAAGCTCAAAAAATTAGAGAGCAAATCCAGAAAAATATTATTAATGCTGAATTAACAAATCAACAAAAATAATAGCCTATGCTTTATAATGAAGATGGCGTACATAGTTATGTACGCCATCTTCATTTCATTATAATTTTAAATGTTAATTAATGAATATTCACAAATTTATGTATCTGCACACTCACTCGCCAATTATTAAGTAATGCTTGTTCTATACATAATTTAGTAGGATTTTCTTTACATGATAGTGGTTGTAGCCAAACTAATTTTGTCTTAATTTGGTGCGTAGACAAGAGGATTTTTAATTTATCAATATCTGCCATCTTACCAACTGGCATTTTTATTTCATTAGCACGAGAAACATTATCAGC
The DNA here is from genome assembly GCA_028693355.1 of Burkholderiales bacterium. Taxonomy (GTDB): domain Bacteria; phylum Pseudomonadota; class Gammaproteobacteria; order Burkholderiales; family UBA11063; genus Aquella. The sequence continues at coordinate 15,989 of JAQUVM010000023.1, read as the reverse complement.
TAAAACCACCTTATGACCAGGCATATCAACTTTAGGTGATAATGTCACCCATGTATTATCACTAATTAATAGTTTTTCAGTTCCGCTCGTTTCAATTTGCGTAGTATAACCAAGGCTATGCAACTCATTCGTAATAGCTGCTAAATCATACATAGCAGGTTCGCCACCTGTAAAAACCACATGGCGGCAAGCTGAGTATTTTTTAATCTCGGTTAATAATTCTTCATGAGAAAAATATGCCCAATTATCAGTATGTTGATTTTGCTTAGCTACTAATTTGATTACTGATTGCTCTGTATCTGGATTTAACTCCCAAGTATGTTTGGTGTCACAAAAAGCGCACCCTACATTACAACCTTGCAGTCGAATAAAAACAGAAGGTAATCCCGCAAAATTAGCTTCACCTTGTAAACTATAAAAAATTTCATTAATTGGATATTGCATAACTGGCACTACACTTAGAGGTTTCTTCAATATTTACTTCAGTTAAAGATATTGGTAATCCTACAAATAATGTAGGAGCAATATTTTCAACTAAATGACGAGCTAAATTTTCTGCGGTAGGATTATATGGAATACTCACCACACTTGGGTCTAATTTAGATAATTCTGGTAACATTGGGTCATCTTCCCATAAGATCATTTTATGATCCCAATTATCGTCTAACCATTTACACACAATATCTTTGATAACTGCAAAATCAATTACACGCCCAAGACTATCTAGATCTTTACTTACGCATTTTAGATGAAATATATATGAATGCCCATGTAAATTATTACACTTATTTTCGTGTTGATATACACGATGTCCACAATGTATCTCATGCTTGCGGACTATTTGATAATTCCCCATCACACTCTTCATTCTTTATAAACCGTTAAATCATTTACATTTGCCGCAGTAAATGCTTCTTTACGTTGGCGACAAGTTCCACACGTACCACAATGAAGGTCTTGCCCATCATAGCAGCTCCAAGTTTTCTCAAATGGAACTTTTAATTTATTACCAATATTTACTATATCAATCTTTGTCATCTGAATAAATGGCGCAGATAAAGTTAGCTCTTCTAAGCGACTATCAATAGTACCCAAGCGCAATGAATCATTCATAGCTTCAAAATACTCCTCACGACAATCAGCATAAACATAATTGTCACCCTTATGAGGTCCAAATGCTACCAATGAGGCTTCGTTTGCACATGCTATAGTCCACGCTAATGACAGCATCATCGTATTGCGATTTGGTACTACAGTTATCAACATATTTTCACGAGCATATTCTTCTTTAGGATTATTCAAATCTTGATTTACTAAGCTTGAATTTTGCAAAAACTCTCGCATAAATGATAAATCTATCACATGATGAGGTGAATTTAAACTATCCGCAATATATTTAGCACTGGCTAATTCTTTGATATGCCTTTGTCCATAATTAAAAGACACACAAATCAAATCATAGCCTTCATTTGCTAAGTAGTAGGCTAAAGTTGAACTATCTAATCCACCAGATAAAATCACTACTGCTTTTTTTTTCATTTACTCTTCGTCTTTCTCTTTTGGACTTTGTCACACTTCAAAAAATACTTCTAAAATACTAAATGTACATTTCGTCATATTTTTTATCAGTATTCCTAGTCCAAAATAGAAATACTTTGAGTATATAAATTACTGTCTTATTAATCTTAAATTACTATATACGTCTAATTTTTTGCTAGAGCGAATTGGATTAATATCTAAACCACCTCGACGTGTGAAACGAGCATATACGGTTAATTCCCTTGGATTACAAATTTTAGATATATCTGCGTATATACGTTCAACGCATTGTTCATGAAACTCATTATGATTACGAAACGAGATTATATATTTAAGTAAAGATTCATGATCAATTTGCGCACCTGTGTATTCAATAAAAACAGTTGCCCAATCCGGTTGATTAGTTACCAAACAATTTGATTTTAATAAATTTGAGTATATTTTTTCAGTTGTATGTTTTGAGTTATCAATTTTTAGTAAATTTGGATTGACTATATATTCTGATACACTAATATCTAAACTATCCAAACAAATACCATCTGCTTTACTTACATTTAAAAGCTCAGTATCAAGAGGTAATATTGTTATATTAACTTCAGTACCTGCGGCTACGGATAAATCTTTTGTAATAATTTTGTTTAATTCATCTATGCTAGCAATACTATAATTATTAAAGCTATTAAAATATAGCTTCATTGATTTTGATTCAATAATACATGGGCTATTTGCAGGAACTTCAATTACAGCAATCGCTACTTTTGGTTTACCATTTTTATTTAACCAAGATACTTCATAATGAGTCCAAATATCTATACCATAAAATGGTAACTTGTTATCATCAACACCAATTTCATCACGCTTAATTTTACGTGGAATTGGAAATAATAACGTTGAATCATATTCACTTATATATTGTGATTTTTTACCTAATTCTGAATTTTCTAAGGACATTATTCTTTATCCTTAGCTAAATCCAGAAATTCTTTTTTCATAACTGGCTCACCAAATTTACCGCCAAATTGATAGGTGATATTATCAACATTTTGATCACTAACTCCACGCATAGTTATACAATGGTGGGTAGCTCTTATCATAACCGCAATATCGTCTGTTTGTAGAATATATTTTAAAGCATGAAAAATTTGTAATGTTGCACGCTCTTGTACTTGTGGACGACGAGCAAAAAAATCAACAATACGATTAATTTTACTTAAACCAATTACTCGATCTTTTGGCATATAAGCTACAAATGCTTTACCACTAATAGTAACTAAATGATGTTCACAAGTTGATTTAAATGAAATATTACGAGAAATAACAGGCTCATTATAGCCATAGCTATTATGATTAAAGGTAATTTTTGGAAAATTATCATAGTTTAAACCATAAAATAACTCATCCGTAAAAAACCTTGCAACGCGATCAGGTGTTTTTTGAATAGATTCATCATCACATGCTATACCAAGTGCAGATAATAAACTATGCACACTTTGAGATACGACCTCCTGATCCATACCAGCTTTAATTGGATTATCAATACCCAATCTTTTTAATTCAGCGGCAAGCTCATAACCAAGCTTTGGATTTTTTTCATAATTTTTCATTTTTATATATTCTTTTATTAAATCATTAAGAGGCATTATTTTAGCAAACAATAAGATATTTATTAAACAAATTACACATAAGATAAATGTAATTGATATAATTTACCCAAATAACAACTTTGGAGGTTAAATGAATTGGTTTTGGATGGCTCTATTTGCTGCTGTATTATGGGGACTTGGTTATACTATTAACCAAATTACGCTAAAGACATTTAGTGCCTATGAATTATTATTTTTTGAATCTGTAACTGTTAGTTTTGTATTAGGGGGATACCTCGTTTATACAAAACAAATTGGTACTTTTTTCACAAAATTGACTAACCCAAAAGAACTCATGATTATTATAGCTAGCTCTGCTATTTATACTATTGCCAGTATTTTAATCTTCAAAAGCATTAGTTCTAGTAATGCCACAATTGCTGCTATTATTGAATCATGCTATCCTATTTTTACAGTAATTTTTGCTTTTATCATTTTTGGACAATTACAAATAAACCTAGCATCAGCCATAGGATTTATTATGATAATAAGCGGCATTGTTTTAGTAAAACTTTATGGACAACACTAAATTAAGAATACTCAAAATATCTTATTTTGAGTATTCTTAATTTCAATAATATTTTTATTAATTTTTAACAAATAAACTATTAATATCTAAATCCAACCATACATTTTTGTCTTTATGGTTACTATAAATAAATTTACCAGAAGATAAATCACCAATTAGTGTATAGTTTGTAACTTCTGCTACAGGGTAAAGATTAGAGCTACCGGTTTGATAAACACCACCATTATCAAGAGAAGTTGAGAATAAAGACTTAAGCTCATTTACTCCAATACTATGGTTTTGTTTTAAAAATGCTTCAATATGATGATATCTAACACAAGCATAACTTGGTGTATCTTTAACTTTTTCAATGCAATTACTCATAGTAATTTTTGCATCTTTAAAATCAGTACGATATAAATTAGTAAAGAAGTTAGCAAACTCTAATTGACCATTCAAAATTTCGGGCTCTTCTTTTACTGCATGTTCAATTGCTCTTGAATTATTCTTATCTACAATTGCTGTGAAATTTGATACAAATGCAGGGTGATTCCTAATATAATCAATAAACTCTTCAGAATTATTCGCATCCAACATTCCATAAAAAGCAGTATTTAAACCTATATATCCACTAAAATTAAATCCAGGCACTGAACGACGACCATCATTGTACTCAGAAAATAATCCTTTATTATTTATCCATGTAAATCCAGGTATAAAACCTATAAAACCAAAACTAGCAACACTATTACCATCATTCGTTGGGTTATATGCTACTAAGCTATAATAATTATCAAGCTTCGTAACTGCCGTAGAAAGATCTAAGTTACGTGCTAATAGCATTGTTTTAGTTTTAGATAAATTGCCCCACACAGATAAAAAAGAACAAAATCCAGACCCACTAGTATCTGTCTTATTTAATTTATCCCCATCAAAACCACTATATAAAGTAATTAGCATGGGTAACATTTCAATTGATAATAACTGGCGCTGATTAAGCCCAGAGGTCTTTGCTATACCTGATAATAATTCTTTTTCTCGATCATCTAATTTTATATAATAGTATAATCTTAAAACATCAGATATTAATGCTTTACGGTGTATCCCATCAAAATATTCAGGAACAATGTCTTGGTAAATCTCATGTAGTTGATTATATGCTAAAGCTCCGTATTGCTGCCCCATTTCATCATAAGAGCCATGTAATTTTAATATATTTAAAGTATCTTTTTTTTCGAAAGTTCCAACCATATTACTTGAAACTCTATATTCTGACAATTGTTCTGTTGGAGTATACTCTACTTTTTCATTTTTAAAGTATAAAATAAACCCAAATATAATAATAAAAACAAACACTCCGGCGAAAATTATATATTTAAATAATGTGAACATAACACCCCCCTTATTTATACAAAGTTTTATATTTTCTACTATAATATAACCATATCAAGCTATATCTCAAATATTGTAACATAAAGGTACATCAATTGTTAAATTCTTAATACGCAAAATAATACTTTCCGTTTACCTCTATTTTGTTTAAATTAATATTATAAGCATCTTTTATATTTTCATCAGTTAACACATCAGCAGGAGTTCCAAAAGATACTATGCTTCCATTTTTTAGCAATAGACAATAATCAAAATAATTCATTATTTGCCCTAAATCGTGTGCAATAATGATGACGGCTAATGTTTGATTCTTCACTAAACGCTTTAGCAATTCCAACATTTTCTTTTGAAAATAAATATCCATATTCGCACTAAATTCATCAAGAAATAAATAACCAGAATATTGATAGTTTTCGTCTTCAAGCTGAACTAAAGCACGAGCTAGTTGAATACGTTGCCTTTCACCACCAGACAATGAGGATAAACTTCTATTAGACAAATTGCTACTACCTATAAAGTCTAACGCTCTTTCAACTTTTTTATAGTCTTCAATTGAATATTGTCCAGATATACTAAATACCAAACAACCAAGTAATACATATTCAACGACCGAAATATCTGCCATTACTATTTCCGACTGGCTAACCACAGCTCTCATATGTGCCGGAAATTCTTTATAATCACTTGTTATTTGCTTGTCAGCTAAATAAATTTCACCACCATTAGCTTTATTTTCACCACTAATAATTTTTAATAAAGTCGACTTCCCTGCTCCATTTGATCCTATTATTCCAGAAATACTACCGAGCTCAAATTTTGCAGTTATTTCTGATAGTAGTACTTTATTTTTAACTTGATATGATATATTTTTAATTTCTAGCATCTAATACCCCATTTGAGCACGACGTTTATATAATAAATAAGTAAAATATGGAGCTCCTATTAATGCAGTAATTATTCCAATTGGCACTTCTGATGGCACAATGATGATCCTAGCTATCAAATCTGCAACAGTTAACAATAAAGCACCTGAAATACTAGAAATTACAAGTAGCTTATTATGTGAACTACTACCAATTACCATTCTCACGATATACGGAATAATTAGACCA
>JAQUVM010000023.1:0-9785 GCA_028693355.1 Burkholderiales bacterium | reverse complement strand
CCAATAAATCCAATAGGCCCAACAAAAGCAGTACAAGTACCTACTAAAATAGCAATAACAAAAATTAGTTTATTTTTTTCATAAGCCAAATTTAGCCCTAAAACCTTGGCATAGCTTTCACCAATCAATAATGAATCAAGAAACTTAGCTGTATTTTTCAAAATAGGAATACTAATAAGAATTGCGCAAAATATGAAACTAACTGAGATATAATCAGAATTAGCAAAACTACCCATACTCCAAAAAGTAATACTTCTTAAGGCATAGTCATTTGCAATATATGTTAATAATCCAATCATTGAGCCACAAAGAGCATTAATTGCAATTCCTGCTAATAATAATATTCCAATATTACTATTACCTTTTCTTGCAGACAGACTATAAGTTAATAAAGCGACAAATAAACTGCCTAAAAATGCACTTAATGATAAACCTATATTATTTAGCCATAGCGGCAATAATTGTTGACTGCTAAGTAATATAAATATCATAGCGGCTAGTGATGCTCCACTACTCATACCGATAAGAGATGGATCTGCCATAGGATTTCTAAATAACCCTTGCATCAATACACCAGCGACAGCTAATGAAACACCGGTAATAACAGTTGTAATTACTCTTGGTATCCTTAGCTCAAATAATACTTGCCGACTGATCTCATCTTTTTGTAATATTTCTTGCCATGATAAATTAATAGCTCCAAATTTTAATGCAAAAATTGCCATTATAGATAGTAGCATCAATGTACTAATCAAGCTAATTTGGTATCTTTGCTTATGCAGTTGAAAAGTCCTTGCTATTTGGCTAGTCATAATAAACTCTATCAACTAAATATTTAGTATTTTCACCAAATTTTGCACCAAAACCCTCCAAAATATTACTCGGTACATTTACCACCTTAATATTTCTATTTTTAGAATACTTATTTAAATCAGCTTGATATGGAAATTGAAGTTTATCATTAGCTTTTGCTATAATAATTAAATCTGGTTTACTCGAGATAAAACCCTCACGAGAAAGTGGTTTCATGCCACTAATATCGCTGATATTATTTAATTTAATTAATTTCATCCACCAATCCCCATGAGTACCATTACCCAAAATAAAAACACTATTAGAAGATAATTGAAGTAAAAATAAAGCATTTGATTTCTTACCATTAGGAATTGAGCTTAAAGCATTATTTACTTGCTGTATAACCTTTTCTCTTAACTCTAAGGCTTTATCTTTATAACCTAGCGCATCGCCAACTAAGATAATATTATTGTAAATAGAGTTAGGATTTTCTACCTTATTAATAACTACCGTTTTGACTTTATATTTATTTAGTGCTGTTATTGCACTACGTGGTGCCACATCTGATGTAGCAATACAAATATTTGGTTTTAGAGATAATAAACCCTCTAGACTAACTGATCTCATATATCCCACATCAGCAATTTTTTTACTGTATATATCTGTACTTTGAGTATCTACACCAACAATGCTACTCTCAGCACCAATTGCTTTGATAATACTATTTACAGATGGTCCAATTGCTATTACTCTTTGTGTATCGCTATTTATAGCTAAACATGCTTTCACCAAACAAAAATTTAACATTAAAAACTTTACTAATGAACTTATTTTTATAATATTACGCTTCATTTTTTTTAGCATCCTCTAAAGAAAAGCTAACAACTTGTGTCACATTTGAACTAATTTTATTGTTACCACTCAAAGCTGGGCGAAATTTCAATTGGCTAAACCATTTAATCGCGGCCTCATCTAAGGCATTATAGCCACTTGATTTAAGCACTTTAATTTTAGCGATTCCACCATCCTCATTAATTAACGCTCCAAGAGTAACTTTGCCATGTGCATTTTCTTTAATTGCTGATGTTGGATAAGAAATTGGTGGTGGCACGTTTAATAATTCAGCCTTACTCGTAACTAATGGTTGTGCATGGCTATTTGCACTAATACTATCAGTTGTATTATTAGTAGAATTATCTGAGTGTTTATCGCTCTTATTACTAACTTCTTTATAGTTAATAGTTTCTTGATTAGCTGTAATAGGCTTTTCTAAAGGCTTGTTAATTTTTCTAACTGGAGTTGGTTTTATCTCATTATTATCTTTAGGAGTATTATTAATGGAACCATTACTTTTGCTAATCATACTAATTTGCATATTTTCCAGCAATGATTTTTCTTCGCTTCCTATAGTTACATTACTACTACTTAACCTTATGATATTACTAGTATTACTATTTAAAGCATATAGTACACCTATATTTAAAAATACAGACAATATAAGCGGTAAAAAATATCTATTATTAATATACATCTCTAGTCCTTTTAATATTTATAGCCAACTTGTGCATATGCGCTACGCCCCATACCAGGGAAAGTATTAAAGCCATTAAATGTTTGATAATCTTCATTTAATATATTATCTACACCTACTGTAACTTGCATACCTTTCATACTATTATTTTTAGGCATCCATTGATACATTAATCCAAGCAAAACATAACCATTTACATCAGGAGCTGTTGGAGCTGTCATTGGTTGATTAATTGCATAATTTACCATGGGCTTAATTATGCTATCAATTGAATTAATTGGAAACCCTAGACCTACATAACCTGTAGCTTGTGGAATAGGTAATGCAGTCCCAGCCTCATAAGTAGCAGTAGCACCTGCCTGATAAGCAGATTTGGTAATGCCATATGTATTGGTAAAATTAGCATCAGCAATTACCCATGGGCTAGTATATCTGGCTGACAATGTATAGCCAGATAACTCAACTGCAGAAATATTAATATTTTGATAATAATATGTCATGCCAACCCGTTCTACATAAGTATTTAAGATATAATTAGATACATTATTTAAAAAACCTGTTGCTGCAACATCTAGAGTTTGATCGCTAGTTAATTTACTACTATATTTAATACCTATGGTTTTATTGCGTCCTATTTCAGTTTTTAAGTTTGGATTTGCTAATTGTGTAACTGTTACAGGCCCCATATTTCCAGCATGATTACCAGCTAAATATAGCTCTTGTATAGTCGGAGCTCGAAATCCTTCTGCATAGCCTGCAAAAGCAGTCCATTCAGGTAAAAAATTATAGTTTATAGCAAATTGATTAGTAAATAAACCTTCACCATTATTTAGATTGCCTGCATTACTTTGATAAGTGTTATAGCGTGTACCGGCAGTTAAATTAATAGTTTTTGTAACATCCCAACTGTCCTGTAAATAAAACCCATATAATTGTTGTGATGCATCTGGAAACTCTAAAAATCCTCTATCCGCATACTGATTAGTACCTTGGATATTTGTATAATCAGCACCGTATAATAGATTTTGTTCAACAATTTTAGTTTCATTATTAACTTTTGCACCAATAGTATTTATTTGCATACTTTGTGCTAATGCAAAACCATCACCACTACTAATTGGTGTTGATTGCAAAGAGCTAGTTTGATATGATAGTTTTGCATTTAACTTCATCCAATCATTATTTGGATCATAGCTATAATCAAGAGCCGATTGGTTTTGAGAAAAAGTAAAATTAGTTGGTGGATTAGTTGGCGCTATAATGCTTGAAACTGTAGCTGGATACTGCCCTGTATTTTCCATACCTAAAAATGATAGTTTAAGTTTTTGGGAACTACTAATATCAATACCAATCTTACCTAACAGTTGATAATCATTATTAGCTGAATATTGTAATAGTCCATTGTTTCCACCTAGGTACATATCATTATCATGAGATGCTACTATATCTAATAAATAACTAACATTTCCTGTTTTTGCAGCTATTGCGGCATTACCATTCACTCCATTTGTACCAGATACATAGCCAATAGTTGTTTGAGTACTTAACTCATCTCCTTTTAATAAATCTTCTGGATCTATTGTCGTAAAATTGACCGCACCGCCTACGTTTCCTGAGCCATAAGTTATATTACTACCTGTTTGAGTTGCTGTGACTTGTTTGAATAAGTATGGGCTAATAAATTGATTAGTTTGATTATGCCCAAAATTAGTAAAGTAGTTATTTAATCCATCAATACTGACCCAAATATTGTCACTCATTAAACCGCCAATACTTAATTCTTGACTCATGGGTTGTGAACTACCCATAATAGATACGCCACCCATATTCATAAGATCTTGGGTTGTAGAACGAATCGTGTCAGTTGGCGTATATGTTGACAATGATGGAATAGCATTGCCAGCATCCCGATAAGTAACACTATTATCTTCTTCGCTCTCTTTTGAACCAATCACCTGTACTTCACTTAACATTATGTCATTATCAGATACGCTGTCATCAGCGTAACTAAATGTTGCTAAAGACGCTAATGTAAGCAATAATTTTTTCTTATTTTTCATGTTAACACACTACCTCCAAAATTTATTTCTTCGTTTCAACTTGAATATTAGTTGTAGATATTCCTAACGCTTTATTAATTGAAAACAATTTTAATAAAATATCAACCTCCAAGCTTTTATCAATTGCAATAGATACTTCTTTTATTATATTTTTTTGAGTTTCTAAATATTTTTCTAAATTATCTAAACTAGAAAAATGATTTTTGTCGATATATATATCATTTTTTCCTGCGACAATAATTAAGGTTGTATGCTTTGTTGACTGTGCTGCTGTACCATTTTTAACTTCTGGCACAGGAACTTTTATTGCCTCTCTCACAGGACCAGCTAATAATACAAACATGATAATTAATACCAACATAAAATCTAGTATAGGTATTAAATTTGGTTCGCTAGCTTTTATCTCATGTTTAGATTTACTTGTTATCATGGATAATCACGTTGCAGAAAAATTAAATTTAATTAATATTTTATTTAAAATTAGCTCGCACTTCATAAGATAGCTATCTGTTTTATACTTAAAAATATATAAAAATAACATACTAATTGCAGATAAAATAATTCCAAATGCAGTTGCATACATTGCTTCTGATAAATAATTAATCATTCCTTGCATATCATTAGACACGGTTGAATTACTTAACTCCTTAAAAGAGCCACTCATACTCCAAATAGTTCCAAGTAAACCAAGCATAGGAGAAACGATAGCAAAAAAATTTAACCACTCCAATGGTCTTTGTAATGAGCTTCTTTTTTCCATTAATAAAATACTTAATTCATCTTCAGCATCTTTTTTTGAATTATTCTTAATAATAGATACAACATTATTACCAAGTGAATTTTCTTTAGCTATATGATTACTAATATTTTGATTATTCTTTATTTTTTTAAATATTTCATTTAACTGAGATAATAATAAAGAATTTTTTTTACTAAAAACCACCAAAAATCGCTCAATAATAATAGTTAAAATAGCAATACTAACTATTAATAGCAGATAAAAAATTGGACCAAAAGATGCTGAGAAGTTACTGATAAAACCCATTACTGTTTACTCATCTTAATTAATTCCTTACGAAGTTCATTAGTATTATTGACCGCTTTTGGAAATGGTATATATGAAGTTGTGTTATCACATTTTAACCACATTCCCTCAGAATCAAAATAGAGCATTTGTGGATTGTTTGCGGTTTCTCTATTTAAATATTTTTTCATTGAATCTATATGATGACTATTCATGTGTTCAATAACAGAGTTAATTTCATCGGGTTTAAATTTTTGAGAAAGTTTGAAATCATCATGTGCAACCCAATGGATATCACCAAATCCCCCAATAAAGCGCACTCTAATAATATTTAAACGATAAAATCTAAAGCCATGAATTTTTTTATATTCTTCAGATTCCGGAAAAAATCTTGTATATGCTTCTATTTCTGGTGAGGTTTCGCTATATTTCTCTATTTCACCTAAAATGGTTACACGTGCAGAATTTTGCATATCCGCCATGTTTTCATCTAGTATTGTTATTGATACTTTATTATTTGCATTAATATTTTTAGTATGTTGAGCAATATCACTTAGATACATAATAATGTTGCCATGACAGTCAAAACAATAATTTACTAAAGATCCAAATGGATATCCCTCCATTGAGTAAGACTCTGTTGACAATATGCCATATAGCTTTTTCTTACTTAACTCTCTAGCTCTAAATGATTTATTTAAATTAGCTTCCATAGTTTAAACCCTCTTCAATATTTAATAATGAGAATCATTCTCATTTGCTCAGGGAGGTATTATATTCGATAATGAGAATCATTCTCAACATTAAATGTTTATTTATCTTGAGTCTCTTCATTTACCCAATCACCAAATAACACATAATAGACTGTTTTGCTTTAAATAATACTAGTGTGTTTATTTCACACAACTTATATGAAATTAATGCTCACTACATACGTGTGAGCATTTTTATTTAGATATTTTTCTAGATTAGAAGTTTTAATTAGAGATAAATCATTTTTTAGAAAGTATTTTACTGTTTTATAGGTCGAATTTAATTACATTAGCTTCTGTAAAACTTTCTTTATCAAAAGCAATATCTCCTTCTGGATTTTCAACCCCAGTTATTTTTAATCCTGTAAAATCATATTTGCTAGTATCCATAAGATGAGATGGAACAATATTTTGCATAGCTCTAAACATACTCTCTATTCTTCCTGGATATTTTTTCTGCCACTCAGTTAACATTTCTTTAATAAACTGGCGTTGTAAATTAGGTTGCGATCCACACAAATTACATGGAATAATTGGAAATTCTTTGATTTCCGCATAACGTATTAAATCTTTTTCCACACAATAAGCCATTGGGCGAATCACTATATTATTACCATCATCGCTAACTAACTTTGCTGGCATTCCTTTTAGTTTACCACCATGAAACATATTTAAAAATAATGTTTCTAAAATATCATCACGATGGTGCCCTAATGCAATTTTGCTAGCCCCTAGTTCTTTAGCGACACGGTATAAAATTCCACGACGTAGACGTGAACATAAACCACATGTAGTTTTACCATCTGGAATAACGCGCTTTACAGTTGAATATGTATCCTCTGTAATAATTTTGTACTCTACGTCTAATGACTCCAAATAATTGGGTAAAATTTCTTTTGGAAATCCAGGCTGTCCTTGGTCTAAATTTACCGCAATAATTTTAAAAGTAATTGGGGCTGATTTTTGTAAGCTCATCAATATATCTAACATAGCATAGCTATCTTTACCGCCTGATAGACAAACCATAACGGTATCATTATTTTCTATCATATTATAATCGCTAATAGCTTTACCTACAGCCGCACGTAATCTTTTATGTAATTTATTATTTTCGTAAACTTGATCCATATTTTTATTATTTCAATATTATTTATAAAGGACTATATTATATACTTAATACATCTTAAAAATAAAAGATAACAAAAATACAACACTATTATTATGTGATTATTAAAAATTTTATTTAAAAATGTAAAATCTTCTTGCTAGGATAATAAAGTTGAGTTACAATAATGTCTGAGTTTGGAAAAATTACAGAGGCAATGAAATCTGTGTTTTTTTTTTCTCTATCAGAAGGCAAATCAATGAGCGCATTCGAAAAAATCTCTAAAATTATAAAAGAGCACGAAGTAAAATTCGTAGACTTACGTTTTAGCGATACAATCGGCAAACAACATCATGTAACTATCCCATCAACATATATTAGCGAAGATTTATTTAAAATTGGTCAAGCATTTGACGGTTCTTCAATTGAAGGCTGGAAAGGTATTGAAGCATCTGACATGTTATTACGTCCAGATCCTAGTACTATGCAATTTGATCCTTTCTTTGAAGATAGTACTATTTATTTCGTATGTGATGTAGTAGAACCTAGCACAATGGAAGGTTATGAGCGTTGCCCTCGTAGTATAGCAAGACGTGCAGAGAACTTCATAAAAGAAAGTGGTTTAGCTGATACTGCTTACTTTGGACCTGAACCAGAATTTTTCATCTTTGATTCAATAACTTGGGGTGTAGACATGAGTGGATGCCATTACAAGATTGATGCTGAAGAAGCTGCTTGGAACTCAAGTAAAGATTATGATGGTGGTAACACAGGACATCGCCCAGGCATAAAAGGTGGATATTTCCCACTACCTCCAGTAGATTCTCACCATGATTTACGCTCAGCTATTTCATTAACATTAGAAGCTCTTGGTATACCTGTAGAAGTACATCATCATGAAGTTGCAACAGCTGGTCAATGTGAAATTGGTACAAAATTTAGCCACTTAATTGAACGTGCAGACTGGTCACAAACATTTAAATATGTAGTACGTAACGTTGCTCATCGTTATGGAAAAACAGTTACATTTATGCCAAAGCCTATTGTTGGTGATAATGGTTCAGGTATGCATGTACATCAATCAATTTGGAAAGATGGTAAAAATTTATTTGCTGGTGAAGAATATTCAGGTTTATCTCAAACTGCTTTACATTATATTGGTGGTATCATCAAACACGCTAAAGCATTAAATGCAATTACAAATCCTTCAACTAACTCGTATAAGCGCTTAGTACCTGGATTTGAAGCACCTGTAATGATGGCTTATTCAGGGCGTAATCGCTCTGCATCAATTCGTATCCCATTTACTAGCTCAGATAAAGCTCGTCGTATTGAAGCTCGCTTCCCTGACCCTATGGCAAACCCATATTTAGCATTTAGTGCTTTACTAATGGCAGGTATCGATGGTATTATCAATAAAACTGATCCGGGTAAAGCTATGGATGTAAATTTATATGATTTACCTGAAAGCAAACTAGCTAAAATACCTCAAGTTTGTTCTAGCTTAGATCAAGCATTAGACAATCTAAATAAAGATCGCGAATTCTTAACTCGTGGTGGCGTATTTACTGATGATTGGATTGATAGCTATATTAAACTAAAAATGCATGAGGTTAATAAATATCGTATGACAACACATCCAATTGAAATGGATATGTACTATAGTTTATAAAAATAAACAAAATAGCAAAAATGCAGTTGAATAATTCAACTGCATTTTTTATTACAATATCTTACAGATATATTACTTGGTATTTTTAGTGATCCAAGCTTCTATGTCATTTATACTTTCGATCATTAGATTATAAAAATCATTTTTTTTGGCTAATTCACCAAATAAGATTCTATCTTGACAAAATGCTAATAATGAATTATCTGAATCCAATAGTGAATGCATTTCATTTACATTTAATAAACTATCTTGATATTCATATGGCAATTGATTTACGTGCCATTTGTTCAAAAAAACAAAATATAATGCGGGTAATATTGATGTAGATTTTGGTACTGCACCACGATTGTAAATATCAATTAAGGTAGGAACTATAAACCCAGGTAATTTAGATAGGCTATCAGCAGTTACACGTTGATTAGTATCTTTAATATATGGGTTACTAAAACGAGATAAAATAATATCACGGTACTTATGTAAGTCTAATGGGCTTGGCATTAACGCAGGTATTACATCATCAGTAATATAATTATAGGCAAGTTTGTTAATTGCATCAACTCTTATGCTATCATCAATATAAGAGTAACCTGTCAATGTACCTGCCCATGCTACGCAACTATGAGTTGCATTTAAAATACGAATCTTGGCTTCTTCCCAAGGTTGCACATCATCGACTATATCAACGCCAACTTTTTCTAATTCTGGTCTACCATTAATAAATTTATCTTCAATTACCCACTGAATAAATGTTTCACTCATCAAAGCTGCATTATCATCAACTCCTGTTGCTTTCTTAACCCTAGCAATAACATCATCTGTAGGGCGTGGCGTAATACGATCAACCAT
>JAQUVM010000022.1 GCA_028693355.1 Burkholderiales bacterium | reverse complement strand
TAAAAAGATTATTTATATAAAGATATAGATAATATCTATTAGTAGAGTTATTAATTATAAAGTTGATACTTGAAATAGCAATCTAATAGCATTAAGATTAATAATTCCAAAACACTCATAAAATTAAAAAATATAAAACGAAACTAATATACTTTAAATAGTATCCAATCAATATATCATGTAAAGATTCATTAATAAGACATAGCGGTAGGCATTTAACTTGGTTTACTTATCCATAGGATATAAAGCTTAAGATGACTACTAAAACATGGCTATAAGCTATTTAAATGATGATTGTACATAAAGATATGAAGTATTCTTTATTGCTATCTAAAAGCAACATTTATGTATTTGATTTATTACTCAACTTATACTTAATGTCTTATCAAAAGACTATAAAGTATATTATTTATATATTTGCTTTGGAATTAGAATGGATTGTTAGATTAGTAGTATTATATTTTATGTATAAATATTTGTTGATTATTAAAAAATTAGTTTTATGTACATCTAAATTAGATAATAAATTTAGAATAGAATAGAAAAATGGCTTACTTATAAAAGTAAGCCATTTTAGTATTAATAATTAAGTTTATTTAATTTTGTATATCAAATCTTCCTAGCATCATTACTTTATTCCAAGCTTTAATAAAGTCATTGATAAACTTTTGTTGATTATCATTTTCCGCATAAACTTGTGCAACAGCTTTAAGCTCTGAATTATAACCAAATATTAAATCTACTGAAGATGCGCTCCATTTAGATTTTCCTGATTTTCTATCATAACCAATATACTCTCCATTTTTGTCGTACTTCCATGCTGTAGACATATCAAGTAAGTTTACAAAGAATGCATTATTAAGTTGACCTGGAGTTGATGTGAGTACACCATCTTTAGATCCTTGATAGTTAGTTCCTAAAACACGCAATCCACCGATTAATACGGTCATTTCAGGAGGGTTTAAATTAAGCATGCTAGCTTTTTCAACCAATGCTTGAGGCAAGCTATTAGTATTGATGCTACCATCTGTATAGTTAATGAATCCATCTGCCTTAGTTTTTAGATAGTTAAATGAATTTACATCTGTTTCTTGTTGAATGGCATCGGTTCTACCCGCAGTAAAAGGTACTTGAACTTTATACCCAGATTTTTTAGCAGCATCTTCAATTGCTGCATTACCACCCAATACAATTAAATCAGCTAAAGATACTTTTGTTCCATCTTTTTTAGAGTTATTAAAATTATTTTGTATTGATTTTAATTTTGTTAATACTTTATCTAGTTTTACAGGCTCATTCATTTCCCAGTCTTTTTCAGGAGCTAATGATATTCTGGCACCATTTGATCCACCTCGGTAATCTGATTTACGATATGTTGAAGCAGACGACCATGCCGTCCTTATAAGATCACTATTGCTAATTCCAGATTTTAAGATGATATTTTTTAATTGCATGATATCAGCTTCTGAAATTTGCTTGTAATTAGCTTTAGGAACTGGATCTTGCCATATAAAATCTTGATTAGGAATCCATGGACCTATATATCTTGATCTAGGGCCCATATCTCTATGAGTTAATTTAAACCATGCATTTGCAAATGCTGCTTGAAATTGTTGTGGGTTTTTATAAAACTCTTCTGCATATTTATTATATGTCGGATCTTCTTTTAATGCTAAATCTGTAGTAAACATCATTGGTTTATGTTTAACACCTTTTTCAAATGCATCTGGGGTCATTACATCATGTGTAGCATTTGATGGAGCCCATTGATGAGCACCAGCTGGACTTAGAGTAGGTTCCCAATTTAACGTGTATAAGTTCGTTAGGTAATCATGATTCCACATTGTTGGTGTAGATACCCAGGCACCTTCTAAACCACTACTTATAGCATCTTCTCCTTTGCCACTCTTATAGCTACTTTGCCACCCAAAACCTTGTTGTTCTAATGGTGCTTTGTCTGGTGCGGGTCCAACATATTTTCCTGCTGGTGCTGCACCATGTGCTTTACCAAATGAGTGTCCACCAGCTATTAAGGCAACTGTTTCCTCATCAGTCATACCCATGCCACCAAATGCTTGGCGAATACCACTGACAGCACTTACTCTATCAGGTTTACCATCTGGACCTTCTGGGTTAACATAAATTAATCCCATTTGTGTAGCTGAAAATGGATTTACAACTTTACCATCTTTAACATTACTAGAGAGTTCTTCAGGACTTACTCCCCAATTAGTTGAATCTCCTTGCCAATCATCTTCTCGTCCAAATGCAAACCCAATTGGCTTCATTCCCATTGATTCTAAAGATATTGTTCCTGCAAGGGCAATTAAATCTGACCAAGAGACAGCATTGCCATATTTTTGTTTTATTGGCCATAATAATTGTCTAGCTTTATCAAGGCTTACATTATCAGGCCAGCTATTTAATGGTGAAAATCTTTGTTGACCTCGGTTTGCACCACCTTTACCATCAGACATTCTATATGTTCCAGCATCGTGCCAAGATAATCTAATAAAGAAAGGTCCATAATTACCATAATCAGCAGGCCACCAATCTTGTGATTGAGTTAATAAGGCCTCCATGTCTTTTTTCAATTGATTAACGTTTAATTTTTTGAAAGCTTGGTGATATTTATAATCTTTGTCCATTGGACTATCTAGAGTATTTAAATTTCTTAATGGAGATAAATCTAAATTTTGTATTGCTAAATTATTATTATCCTTTATTGTAGTAGAGTCCGCCATGGCACTATTTGCAGATAATAAAATCCCTGATGCTATTAATACTGAAACAATTTTTTTCACTATGAAACTTCCTTATATTTTTGTATATAAAAGCTTAGAATATTTTTAAATTTAAAATAAATTCAAAATATTTTCCCCTACTTTTAGTTCTGTGTATATTATAGTTTAAATTTTTTAATTAAGCAATTGATTATTTATATTATTTTAATAGTGTATTGTTATGAATGATTTGTGGATTAAGATGAATTTTCTAATTAATCTTTTAATAATGCTCACTAATAGTCTGAAAAATATTGATATTTGATAATACAGTATGTATTTTCTTATAGATTTAAAATCTATATTTAAGAAAAGTATAATAGTAGTAAAATTATAAATTTTATATTAGAAGTTATTTAGATGTATCGAATAGATATGTATTTTTGATTTAAATAATGGGGTGGATAATCGGGCTCGAACCGACGACAACCGGAATCACAATCCGGGGCTCTACCAACTGAGCTATATCCACCATCGAATGGTGCACCCGACATGACTCGAACATGTAACCCCCGGCTTAGAAGGCCGGTGCTCTATCCGGTTGAGCTACGAGTGCAAATCAAGTGAGAATTATCACAGAATTTTTGAAAGTAATTTAATTTAACGTGGTCGGGGCGGTGGGATTCGAACTCACGACCCCTTGTTCCCAAAACAAGTGCGCTAACCAAGCTGCGCTACGCCCCGATATCAAGCTAAACTAAATCGCTTTAGAGAACGGTATTATATGCTGAAAGATTTAGTTTGTCAACTGTTTTTCTAAATATTCTTTTGTTTGCATCTCTTCTAGGCGGCTAATTGTTCTTTCAAACTCATTGGCAAAATCACCATTGCAATAAATTTCTTTAATTGGAACAATGCTTGATAGTGCTAGCTTACGCCCATTATCATATAAAATATCTATGAGCCAAGTAAATCTTCTTGCTATATCTTTATGATCAATTTTTAATTGAAATATATCACTAATGATAAACCAATCGTATTTTTGAGATAATTCTAGGTAGTCTAATTGGCTACGCATATTGCCACAAATAGTAGAAAAGTTTAACCAAATAATCTTTTCCCCTGATTTTATAACTGGAATTTCTCGATTACAAATTTTAACTGGTGATATATCTATACTATTAGAGTTATTGATAGATGTAAATATAAGATTTAGCTCATCTTTTTTATCTTTATCGCTAATTATAAATAAATTATTAAAAGAATTATTAAATAAACGGTAATCTTGCTGGCTATTTAAGCTTTTAACTATTAACCATTTTTTAAGAATTTCTATAGCGGGTAAAAATCTTTCACGCATTAGACCATCTGGCCATAATCCATCTGGATGGTAATTTGAAGAAGTAATAATAGAAATTTTATTAGCAAATAATGTTTCTAATAATCGTTTCATTATCATTGCTGTAGCAATATCACTGACGTGCATTTCATCTAAGAAAATAATGTCGTAATCAGTTTTAATTTGTTTAGCAATAGTGCTTAATGGATCATCAATATTATTTAACTTAGCTAAAGATTCGTGTATTTCATGCATGAATTCATGGAAGTGTAATCTTCTTTTACGCGTTGTATTCATGAAAGTATACATTGAGTTCATAATCATTGATTTACCACGCCCAACGTCACCATAAATATAATATCCTAATTTGTGGTCTCTATTGAATAGCCTCGTGATAAAATTCTGCTTTAGAAAATTATTTATAAAAGATTCTAGCTCAGTTAACAATTGTTCTTGAGCTTCATCATAATTTAGACTGCCATTTTTGATTTGCTTTTTGTACCAGCGAGTTAAAGTTGTCATGTGATGATAGAAATATAAAATAAAACATGATTTTAAGCCAAAATTCAAATTTATTGCAAGGTATGTGTAATGACTCTAGCTATTAGTGACCCTCGTCAATTTAGTAAAATTTATCCAGATTCAAATATGTTGATTAATCAAGCCCAGCATGATATAGCAAATGGAGAATCTAATGATTTGATGTGTGCTTTAATTGCTGATTTACTTAAACAGAACCAAGATCAAACTTTGAGTGTGGCGTATAACCTTGCACCAGATTTTTCAATAGCAAATTATATTTGGAATAGTTTACAAGATACTGTAAATAGTCATAGTGAAATTAAGCAAACTATTTTTGCTTTTCCAATTGTGTTTGTAGTTGGTAGTAAAGCAAATATTACGTTAAATAAACATTTTGATGTAGATAAACTAAAACAAATTTTATTAGAAAAACAAATGATATCGAATGAAGATTGTGTTATTTCAAATCAGCTTTATGATATTGCAACTTTAGCCAAAGTAAAGCCATCAAGTTTATATAAAGCTCTACGCAATGATTTTAATCTTCAGCTAGGCGTAGATTTATTAGAGCCTTCTTTATTTACAAACCAAGGTGAGAATGTACATTTGCGTTTTATATTAGCTTCAACTAAAAGTAGTAACCTATCTATAGCTAGTTTCGAGAAAATATCTATGGAATTTATGCAGCTAATAACTGATTCGGTAAAACGTGAAGATGCAACAATCTTTCCAATTCCTTTTGCTCCATGCGATTTAAGTAATGCTACAGTAATTGGGGAAAGATATTATCAAGAAATTGCTTTAACTTTTAAATTAAGTAATTTAGTTAAGAATTTGCGCTTAAATGGCAAAAATCCTGTTGTGAAATTATCAACGGAACAAAATAAAATACAAATAGCGGTTATAAACTCGAGAGAAAATAAATTGGTTGATACTATAGCTTGGTATTTGCAACCAGTTGATAATTTTGATGAAGTTTGTATGGTTTTAGAAACATTATTTGCTGATATGCAATTAAATGTAATTTATACTGAAAATATAACATAATGAAAAAAGACTTAATAGCTATCATTGATGATGTTTTACCACAGACTCAATGCACTCGTTGTGGATATCCATCATGTAATGAATATGCTAAAGCAGTTGTAGATAATACTGCTGAGATTAATCAATGCCCACCAGGTGGTGATGAGGGCATTATAAAACTAGCGCAAATTATGAATAAGCCAGTTATGGCATTAAATCCCGAAAATGGAGAAATTAAGCCGCGTAAAATTGTATACATTGATGAAGATGTATGTATTGGTTGTACACTATGTATTAAGGCATGCCCAGTTGATGCAATTATTGGGGCTAATAAAATGATGCATACAGTGGTTGCTGATGAATGTAGCGGTTGTGATTTATGTATACCTGCTTGCCCTGTAGATTGTATTCATTTAATTGATGATGCAAAAGAGTGGACAGATGAGCGTAAGTGGCGAGCAAGAGGACGTTTTGATCAAATTCAAGAGCGTCGTAATCTAGAAAAGTTAGCTCGTGAAAAACGCTTACAAGAGCAAACTGAACTTTTGAAAAAAGTTAAACAATCTTCGTCAGTTGAAACAAAAGAAGCATTACCTAACGATTTTATTGCTCAAATTATGGCACGCGCAAAATCTGAAGGTTGAACTATTATTCCAATATTTGTTTCTTTTATTCTAAAAACAGCTTGCTTTAGACATGGATGTTATGTAAAATCTATCTGTTAATATAGTGCTGTTCTAAAACTAGCATTTTAGTTGAGTTATGGTGCTGAAGATTTGATAAAAATTCCATACTTTATAAGTAGTTAATTAAAAACTTATTTTAATGCTTTGTGGTAAAGAGATTTTTAAAAATATTATTGAATTGGATTATACAATTGTTTAAATTTATACTAAAATTAACCATGTTTTTTTGCATTTCTCTAATATGCAATATAGGATATGCAGATGAGTCTCAAGTCGCTACAATGCATAACGCAGGAGAGAGTCAATTATTTATAAAGCAAGCTTCAAAATTAACACGTAATGAATCTCAGCAATCAGAACCTATCAAGAATAATGCTGCAACATTGGCAGAAGGTCTTGATATAAAAAAATTTGCTTTAGCTAACGAATCAAGTACATCTGTGATGTCTAATAGTATTGAAAGCATGCCAGCGCATCACTTTAAACGTAGTGAGTCTCAAATGTCAGAGCCAATTAGAAATAATGATGCTACCTTGGCTGAAGATATCGATATTGAGGCTTTAAAAAATAAATATATATCGCCATATAATTACACTCAAGATCCTATTGCTTATAATATGGGTATTAGCTCAGTGGCAGGCCCCAATGGTACATATCACGTAGGTTTAAGTCAGATTAATACTTCAAATATTTTTTTTGATAGCTCAGCTGTTTCTCGTTATGATTTGATTGGACAAGCATGGGGACAAACCGAGAGGTTTCATGGCTTTGCAATAGGAGCAGGTTTGCAATCTGCTGTAGTAGTGCAGCAATCTAGAGTTGCAGGATATAATACTACGGGCGTATTGTCATTAGAGCAAGCCTATCTTGATTATGAATATAAAGATGCATTTGAAATAACTGGTGGTAATATATTACTAACTACACCATGGGTGAATTCAATTGGTAGTTTTCCTGGTGCTACGTATGCAAATGGTAATAATACTTATCAAGGTATAACTACCAATATTCAAGTTGCGCCTAGCCTATTAGTTACAGGATTTCGTGCCTTTACTTATTTACAATATCCAAATGATGATTTTCAAGCAACTAATTTGTATAATACTAATGGTGGTCCTATGGCTAACCTAGGCAATACTACTACATCGGGTGTTGCCGGTGTTGGTGGTATTTGGAATCCTAGTGATAATTACAATTTAAATTTATGGTTTTATCAATTTTATGATTATGCTGATATGTGGTATGCCGATAATCAATATACCTTAGCATTATCTAAAGATGTCAGTTTTATTTTTGGTGCTCAGTTGGTAAATCAGTCATCAAATGGTAGTGCTATTACTTCTACATTACTTAGACCAGATAGTACAACTCAAACTTTGGGTGGTATAAATAGTAATGCAGTTGGTTTAAAGTGGTCGATAAAAGCTGGTGATAATATGACTACATTTGCATATAATAATGTTTTTGGTGCAAAGAACTCATATTTAGGTGGTGGAATAGTTACTCCTTATACTTATGGTCTTGAGACTGATCCTCTTTATACGACACCCGCATTAAACAGTATTGCCGAGCTTGGTTCTGGAAGTGCGTATTTAATCAAAAACTCTTTATCTTTTATGGATAATAGTTTGAAAGCTAGCTTAGCTTTTGCCCAATTTTTTGTTGATCAAACATATGCTAATCAACCTAATATGATAACAGAGTATGATGCAGCTCTTCAATATACAATTCCAAAGACGGCTTTAAATTTATGGAGTCGTGTAGTATACGTTTCTCAACCAGATTATGCTGGTGGTGATTTTTGGCAGCCTCGTTTAATTATCAATTATAATTTTTAAGCTGGTTTAATATAAGTTAATATTTTAGACAAAATATAATACCTGTTAAGGCAGGTATTATATTTTTAAATGAAATTTTGAATGATATCAAGTGATTATATTTCTAGAATAATTTATTAGCGAGTCCAATATAATTATCTGGAGTTAGATTGCGTAGTTTTTCTTTTTCTGATTCAGGTAAGTCAAGACCATTAACAAATTCTTTTATTCCATTTGCATCAACTTTTTTACCACGAGTTAGATCTTTTAATTTTTCATAAGCGTTTTCAATATTACACTTGCGCATTACAGTTTGAATTGGTTCTGCTAATAACTCCCAGTTATTATCAAGGTCTTGTTCAATTGCTGTTACATTTATTTCTAATTTACCTAAACCTTTTTTTAATGAGCTAATAGCTAATAGCATATAGCCAAACCCAACACCAATATTACGTTGCACTGTTGAGTCAGTCAAGTCACGTTGCCAACGAGATACCGGAAGCTTCTCAGCTAAATGCCCAAGCATAGCGCTTGACAGTCCAAAATTACCTTCAGCATTTTCAAAATCAATAGGGTTTACTTTATGAGGCATTGTTGAACTACCAACTTCGCCAGCCTTTACTTTTTGTTTAAAGTAACTGATAGAGATATAAGCCCAGATATCGCGACATAAGTCAATTAAAATAGTATTAATGCGACGTGAAGTATCATAGATTTCTGCTTGATAATCATGTGGTTCGATTTGCGTAGTATATGGATTAAATGTAAGCCCAAGGTTGGTTTCAATAAATTCTTTGGCTAATTTATTCCAAGCTAAATCAGGATATGCTACTAAATGTGCATTATAATTACCTACAGCACCATTAATTTTGCCTAAAAACTCTTGTTTTTCTAACTGCTTAATTTGGCGCTCTAAACGGTATGCAACGTTATAAAATTCTTTACCCATAGTTGATGGTGTAGATGGTTGACCATGTGTACGACACATCATAGGAGTATTTTTATATTCTTCTGCCTGTGCTGTTAGTATATTTAATACTTGCTTTAATTCAGGTATCATTATTTGATGAAGTGAATCTTTTAGCATAAGAGCGTAGCTTGTATTATTTATATCTTCAGATGTACATGCAAAATGTACCATCTCACGATTTTTATGTAATATAGAATTACTAGCAATTTGGTTTTTAATAAAATATTCAACGGCTTTTACATCATGATTAGTGGTTGCTTCAATATTTTTAATTTCTTTAGCATTTTCAATTGAAAAGTTATCGACGATACTATCAAGTAATGAGATATCACTAGTAGATAATTTATCTAAACCAAATTCTGTTTTATTAAATAAAAATTTTAACCATTCAATTTCAACTTTAACACGGTATTTAGTTAAGCCAAATTCAGATACGATTGGAGATAATTGTTCAACTTTACTATTATAACGCCCATCAAGAGGGCTGATTGCTAAAATGCTTTCCATTGTTATTTTTCCTTATATTGAAATGCAGTAATTATATTATTTATGAATTTATTATAAATTGTGGAGTGCCAGCAATAAATTTAGCAATATTGTCATATACAATATCTATACAACGCTGACGTGTTTCAACTGGTGCCCATGCTATATGTGGTGTGATTATTACATTATCCATATTTAATAGTGGATTATCTAGTGCTGGTGGTTCCTGAGTTAATACATCTAGTCCTGCGCCAGCTATCTTATTATTTTTAAGTGCATCAATAAGAGCTGCTTCATCAATTATTCCGCCACGAGCCGTGTTAATTAAAAAAGAGCTAGGCTTCATCAGCGAAATAAAGTTTTTATTTATAATCTGACGAGTATTTTCATTTAAGGCTAAATTTAGAGATACAAAGTCAGATTTTGATGCAATTTCTTTCAGACTAACTTGATCAATATCATCAATATTTTTAGGCGTGCGATTAAAGCCAATTACTTTCATACCAAATATACGTGCCATTTTAGCTACTTCTTGTCCAATGGTACCAAGACCTACTATACCAATGGTTTTTCCGTATAGTTCTTGCATAGGTAATGCGAGTGCGACTTTTTTATCCCAGCCATTAGTATTCATATGCATTATTTGGCGTTTTATATTAAATGATAATGATAGCATCATTTGCATAGTAAGCTGTGCAACTGCATTAGTACCATAACCTGGGGTATTGCAGACCAAAATACCTTTTTCTTTTGCTGAGCTTATATCTACATTATCGTAGCCGGTTGCAGTAATTGCAATCATTTTTACTGAAGCGGGTAATTTTGTAATTAATTCATTATTCATTTGTATTTTATTTAGAATAATAATATTAGCATTTTGACAGGCATCTATAACTTGCTCTGGAGTTGTTAAGTTTTCATATATATGTACTTCGCCAAAATCATTAAATTTTGAGAAATTTATATCATTATTACTTGTGGTTGTGTTTTTGTCGAGGATTACGATTTTCATATGATTTTGAATTGTATATTTATAAACATACCAGATTCTATCATAAATTGTAGGTGATTTAAGACAACCATATCTAAATATTTTATAGATAAGTTTGCCATGGAGATTAAATTTTATACTTGATTTAAAACTGTAATAATTTTCTTAAATAGAGATAAGCATACAATAATTTTGAATGATTGGCTGAAGTGGTTTTAAGATTATATTCATAGGATATATATTTTGGAACTTTGGCTTATTTGTGAAATTACTACTAGTAAGTAAAATCAATCATAGTAATATAGAATTAGATGATTGATTTTACTATATTCTAACCCTAATTAATTACTTGGCATCCTTATTCATCATTTTACCTAATATTTTAGGTATCTCATTAACAGAGCATAGCTGATCTGTACAATATTCGTTTTTATTGTCAGATATCTTTGTAAAACCATCTTGTTTATACGGTACAAATTTGAAATAGTATAGTTGAGAATCTTCCTTTTCAAATTTTTTTAATTTTTCTTTATCAGAAAAATTTTTGGTCTTAATATCTATTGCTCCTAATATGGCATCAAATATATCACTATATTGTGCAGATACTGGTAATTCATTGATAACAAGACTTGTGCCAAAAGCACTCATAGCTTCTTTAATTATGTCAGTTCCAATCTTTGTGGGAGAGTATATAAGGCTCATCGAGTTCTTTTCAGGATAGTATGGAGTAACTCCAATATATATGCCTTTTACTGAGTATGTTTCTTCATTTTTGTCTTCGTTACTATTAAAGGCGGTAGCCAAACGATTTTCAATTTTAGATTTAGAGTTTTTCAAGTATGTCATTACATCATATTTTGTTCCGATTAATACTAGTGGTCGTGTTCCTGCGCCTACTTCAGAAAAAAGATAATTTCCATTATATGGACTCGCATCAGCCGGAAATAAGCTACCTTTATCTCTAATTAATATGCTACCTGAAACTTGTTTAATTTCAGTCACTGGCTCTCTTAAAAATCTGATTTTTTCACCTAGTTTTAATTCTAGATTTGCAGGGCTAGTTGCTAGATCAGATGTTGTATTAGCACCACTATTACACCCTGTAATAGCTAGTGTTATTAATATTGGCAATAATGCTATATTTTTATTCATTTTTAGTTTCTTCCTTAAATATTTATTTAAATTAGCTGAGAAGGTTTTATTTTTATAAGTAATTTTCTCAACATTTATAACACAGACATTATTATATATGCAAATAAAGCAAAACTGCAATGCGTTTAGGTAATTATTTCGCTTGCGGTAGAAGATGATTATTTCATTATTTTAATTGTGGTTTCTATTTTGTAGCATTTAACTTTGCTAAGTGTTACAATATCTGGCTTATATTAAAATAGTAATTATTATTTAATTCAACCCTATATAAGGTATTTTCTGAAGTATGAGCAAGTCACAAATTGAAAGATAAAGAGTAGATGCAACAGATAACTACCTCAAATGTAACAATCAATCAAGAACCAATGGTTGAATTACCTCATGATTTATATATTCCACCCGACGCGCTAAGAGTATTTCTGGAAATGTTCGAAGGGCCATTGGATTTACTTTTATATCTGATTCGTAAGCAAAATTTAGATATACTTCAGATTCCCATTGCAAAAATAACTAACCAATATGTAACATATATTCAAGCAATGCAAACCTTAAATATTGAGTTAGCTAGTGAGTATCTACTAATGGCAGCCGTTTTACTGGAAATTAAGTCACGGATATTACTTCCTCGTACACCGAGTACTTTAGATGCAGATAGTAATGATGAGCATGACCCGCGTCAAGAATTAATTAATAGATTAATTGAATATGAAAAGATTAAACAAGCAAGTATTAATTTAAATAGTGTACCTCAAGCATTGCGCGATTATTTATGGATTGATGTTATGGTTGAAGAAAGCCAGCCAGAACCACCAAAAATCCAACCCAATGATTTGCAAAAAGCATGGCATACGCTGTTACTTCGTAGTATTAAAGCTCAAACTGAGCATCACATAAAAAAACAAGAGTTATCAATTCGTGAACATATGACTAATATTTTACGCATATTAAAAGAAGCTAAGAGTAAATGCTTTTATGATTTATTTGATGTTACACAGGGTATTTCATATCTTATTGTAAATTTTATTGCAGTATTAGAACTTGGTAAAGAGGGAATGATCTCCATATTATTAGATGATGATAAAAATATTTGGGTGAACTTGGCATAATGAGTAATTTTTCTTATATAAAGCAAGTAATAGAAGCATGTTTATTAAGTGCAAATGATATTATTGATTTAGAGCAACTACATCACATATTTGATGGACAAGTTAGTTACGAGTCATTACGGGATATTATTGAAGAAATTAAAAATGATTATCAATTTAAAGGCATTGAATTAATCAAAGTTGCAAGTGGATATCGATTTCGTTCAAAACCAGAGTTTCAGAGTTATATAAATAAACTTTATAATACCAAGCCTGCGCGATATTCACGAGCTGTTATGGAAACTTTATCAATTATTGCGTATCGTCAGCCAGTTACACGTGGAGATATTGAAAGTATTCGTGGAGTTACGATAAATAGTAACATAGTACAAACTCTATTTGATCGTGGATGGATTGAGGTTATTGGACATAAGCAACTACCAGGAAAACCAGAATTATTAGCAACAACAAATAAGTTCCTTGATGATTTAGGTTTAGAAACATTGGAGCAATTACCGCCATTGCCAAATATTGAAGACTCATTTAGTAGTCAAAAAGAACAAGATTTAATCGAAGAATACGATACACAAAAGGAGTTAAATAATGAGTGATAAACAAATACCGACAATTGAGGAGCTATTAAATTTTCCATCGCCTTTTACTATCAAAGTTATGGGGGAGAATGTGCCTGAGTTAATTAGTGAAGTATGCGCTATAGTCACAGCTAATAGTGAAGGATTTGATCCAGAGCGAGATGTGGTAACCCAAGCAAGTGCAAAAGGAAACTATTTGTCTGTTCGTGCTACTTTTGTAGCTGTATCTAAAGCTCAACTTGATACAATTTATTTAGCATTAAATAGTCATAAATTAGTTAGAATTACATTATAAAATGACAGCTAATATTCGAGAAATAGGCAAGGTTGATTACCATTCGTGTTGGAATCAAATGAAAGATTACACCGAAAATCGTGATGACAGCAGTTTTGATGAGCTATGGTTGGTAGAACATGATCCTGTTTTTACACTCGGTTTGGCAGGTAAGGAAGAGCATATCCTTATCAAAGACCATAATATACCAATTGTGAATACAGATAGGGGCGGCCAAGTTACATATCACGGACCACAGCAGATCGTAATATATTTGCTTGTTGATATAAAGAGATTAAATATTTCAGTTCGTGATTTTGTCATGCGGATTGAAAATTCTATTATTCAGTATTTATCTGAGTTTGGTATTGAAGCATATGGAGATAGAGACGCGCCAGGTGTATACGTATCAGGTAAAAAAATAGCATCTTTGGGCTTGAAAATCCGAAAAGGATGTAGCTATCATGGACTAAGTTTTAATTTTGCAATGGATAAAATTCCTTTTAATTATATTAATCCATGTGGATATGCTGGATTACAGGTCGTTAACATGAGTGAGTTAGTTGCAAATGATAAGTTGCCGACATTTGATCGTGCCAGCTATGATTTAGCTAATATTCTGAATAGGTTAATTTATTTGTCTTAGATTGATGAATATTCTGATCTAGTGGTTAATTTGTTATAATACGAAATTAAAAAATTGTTTTGGGTATATATATGAAAAATTTATTAATTAATTTATTAGCAGCTACCGTTATTTTAGGGGCAGTACATACTGCTAATGCAGATAGTCAATACTCAACTGCTAATTATCAAAAAAATTTAACAGGTTCTTTAAACGGTGATGATTTTACAAAGTTTGATGAAGTTAAGTATCCAAAAGCTAATATAGAGTCAAATGATGTGGCAATCATGATGCAAGCAGATATTGCTTTAGCCCAAGGTGCTTACGCTTATGCGGCTGAACCATACTATTCTTTAGCTATGAAGTATAAAGATCCTCGCATTATTTATAGTGCATTAGCTTGTTATCAACATGTTCCATATAATGCAGAAACAAGTAAAAAAACAGTAGCATTAGTTCAGGAATTACTAAGTGTTGCACCGGATTCTAATGTTTCAAAGCTGTATGGAATTGGGTTAAATCTTGAGCAGGATAACTTTGCTATTGCTAAAGATAATTTAGATTATTTAATTTCAAAAAATAAAGATAAGACAAGTAACATTTTATTATTCGTTGCAACATTATTAAGCGATAGTAATTATAAATTAGAGAATCCTTCAATTACTAAATTTGGTGATTATGTGCAGGATAAATATGGCAAATATCCTGAGGGCTTATTAGTTTCATCAATAGCATATAGCAATATGGGTGACAAAGATAAATTAAGTACAGTTATGAAACAGATGTACAAACAGAATCCTGATTGGGAACTACCTGTTTTTTGGAATGCTGGTATATTAGTAAATGAAAATAAATTAGGAATGCTGGAGAGTTTTATTAATGATGAAATTATTCTTCGCAAAAAACCTAGTGCAAATATGCAAAATTTATTTGTGGCTGTATACTTAAGGTTAAATCAAATAGACAAAGCTAACCAGTATGTAATTGCGTCAAAAGAATATGAGCATAAAGATGCAAATATGATGGTTAATAAAGCAATTATTGATTATCAGCTTAATGATGTTGCATCATCACTAAAATTATTGCATGACGTTGAAAGTAATGATTATGAATTAAATGGTGCGATTGATTTTGCAATTGGTAGTTTAGAAGGGTTAAATAGTAATCGTGCTACTGCTATTCATCATTTTAAGGAAGCGGCTAGTGGAAATCCTATTTTGACAGCTTCATCTGGTATTGGTATTATTCATTCTTATTTAGTAGAAAGTAATTTTGCAGAAGCTGATAAGTATATTGATAGCATGCCGCAGACAGCTGATAAGGCAAATGCTAAGTCAGTACTTATGGCAAAATTAGCAATATATACTCAATTACAACGATATCAATATGCATATAAGCTTGCTAAGCAAAACCTTAAACAGTATCAAAAAGATAAAGATTTTTATTATATGTATGTTTCCTTATCAGGTTTAGCTGATGATACTAATAATGCTATAAAACTGTATAAAAAATTTATTAAAGATAATCCAAAAATTACAGCAGGGTATAATGATCTAGCATATATTTTGGCGGAACAAACTAATAATTATGCCGAGTCATTAAAATATGCAAAAATTGCTTATAAAATGACTCCGAATGATCCAGCAGTTCTTGACACTATAGGATGGGCTGAATATAAAAATAAAAATTATTCAGCAGCTGAAAAATATCTTGAGCAGTCATATGCTTTATCTCCTACAAATGATACAGCTAAACATTTAAAAGCAATTTATCTAGCAAATAATAAGCCAGAAAAAGCATCTCGAGTTATTATTTCAGATTTAAATATTGATAAGCAAATTGATAAACAGTTAGCGGATCAAAGCATGATGCTACTAATGTATTACCAATTTGGAGCAGACCTTGCAAAAACAAATTAAAAATTGGGGTGTGGCTTTATTAATTTTGTCATTGACTAGCTGTGCTAGTTATTATGATATGCCAGTTGAAAATGCTGCTAACTATCATAAACCAACAAGTGTTGATAAAAATTATGATATTGGTGGTAGATTTTCTATTATTACACCAAAAGATAATTACTATGGAAATTACTCGTGGCAGCATGATGCTACGAGTGATCATTTATCTATGTTTTCACCAATTGGCACTGTAGTTGCGAATATAACAGTTGAAAGC
Organism: Burkholderiales bacterium; assembly: GCA_028693355.1. Taxonomy (GTDB): domain Bacteria; phylum Pseudomonadota; class Gammaproteobacteria; order Burkholderiales; family UBA11063; genus Aquella. The sequence goes on along the minus strand of JAQUVM010000022.1, from coordinate 11,725 downwards.
GAAGTTGCTACATTAGAAACATCTGATGGCGTATATAAAGGTAAAGACTTAGATGCTTTATTAATAAAGCAACTTGGTTTTACATTACCAGTTAATTATCTGCATTATTGGGTGCAAGGTATTCCATTGCCAGAGTCTCCAATAACAAACCAATTAAAATCTGGGTTTACCCAACTAGGGTGGGATGTTGAGTATTTAAAATGGGCGGATGATAACCATCCTTATATTATGCAAATTAGTAATAGTCAGATGAAGGTTAAATTGTTAATCAATTGGCATCAATAATTCATTGTTAGTATTCATAATAAAAAAGTCAGTAATATTATTACTGACTATTTTATTATATAATAATACTGCTATATTTTACAAACCAATATGGCACCAGATTTTTTATATTTAGACCAGTATGCTATTCCTGCAATATACTCATCATCCTCAACGTTTGCTTTTAGCGAACCTACAGCAAAATCATCTTGCGGATAATTGTTAAAATTAATTGTAGTGCTATCATTTTTATCAAACCATTTGGTTACACATGAATCAACTGATAACTGTTTTGAATTTGGTTTTGCACAAATAATGCCAGATATTAAATCAGAGGTTATACCAACCATAGCTTTGCCATTACTGCATTGTAATTTAGTCAGTCCTGTCGCCCAATCGTTAGTAGGTATTGGTCTCGTTGTATCATTTGTGACAACTTCTGTTTCAGTTAGGGCTAATCCAGAAGATAATTTAGCATTTAAAGAGCATTGAACATTTGAATTTTGAGCGATACCCGTCATATAATAACCAACATTTGCTGGGCAAGTAATTTTTCGCGTACCTAAAAACCAATCTTGATTGTAAAAATGATTTTCAATATCTATAGTTGAAAATATGCTGTCACTATCTTTTGTACTGCTATGCAAAATTAGTCTGTTAATAGGATCAAATATAGTATCGTTCTTTTTTACTTTAATTTCTAATGTATATGCTCCGTTGTATAAATTATTGTCATTAATAAACTTATCACTATCTAATATATAACCATTATTTTGAATCTCATCTAATGTGGATTGATCCATTTTTTTTATAATATTTCCAGTTGGTGTATATGCATAAAGAGTTATGGAAGCAATGTTTTTACTGCTATTTGCTATATGCAAAGAACTAATCATTTCTGTTAGATTGTATTTAAATTTAGCAAATCCAACTCGAGAAACAATTTTTATTGTTGAATAATCATTATCATTTGAGTATGCAACTGTACCAGTTTCATATGGTTCTTCTTTGTTTGATGAAAATGATGAGCTTACCAGATAATCATTTGGTTTGATATGACGAGAGTATTGTGCCATTACATAATATAAATCAGTAGGTTTTCCAATGATGTCACCACGTTCTTGTGATTTTATATTTGTATTTCTCAAGGTTGGAGTTATAGCTTCTGATATTAAACCCCATGAAGGATCTACTGCTTGCCAAAGAATCCATGCACTAGGTCTTAAATTATTTAAGTCAGATGCTATAATACCCCATAGCCCATTATAATTATCTGCATTAACGCCTACTTCTGATTGCCAAAGCTTCATATCTTGGTTATAGTTAATACCTTGCGCTCCAACTGCTAAATCATGAATTTGACGTCTTTGGTGTCCATTATATGGGTCTGCACCTGAGTATGAATGGACATTGATCTTATTTATGCCAACAGTTGTTAGCATACTATATTCACGTAACATTTGACTCATGGTATTATAATCTGCAGCAGCTAATTTTATTTTATCTTGTTTGGTTTGTTGTAAATATTTGTTAATATTACTTAGTATTTGTTGCTTAGTAGATGTATTGTGAATATTGCAACCTTCTTGTCCTTTACCATTCCACCATTTGGAATCTGGTTCATTGAATGGTTCAATATAGTTAATATCAATGCCATCTTTTTTTAAATATAAGCTTGCTTGAACTAAATAGTACGCAAAATCATCTATATGTTTATCATATTCAGCTTTTTGTTGACTATAATTAGAATCCGTATCGGGATGGTCTGTGTATGAAATACAATCATACCCATAATACTTACCTTGTGAACTATTAGAATTATTCATCCACCACATTGGTGAGTTAGCAAATACTTCTACAATAGGTGATTCATTTCTTAGTTGTATTTGATTATATGCTAGTTTTAGCATATTAATTTGTTCTGAATCATTGTTCCAATTCCAGTTATCCGGATTACGTTCGCTTTCATTTACCCATGGACCATTAATCCATCTACTATTTTTTAAGATTTCATCTGAATACCAAACTGCATCATTTGTAATATCCCCACCACCTAAATTATAACGAACTATATTGAATCCTAAACCAGGTAGATTAATTTCTTTTAATTCGCCATTTTCTACATAGTGAAAAGGAATACTCTCATTTAAACTAAAGAATAATTGTGATAATTCATTAGCTGTTGTGGGGTTCCCACCAAAGTTAGCACCCCACCATGCCAAACTTGTTCCCCAGCCTTCAAATTTATTTTCGTCATGGATAGGCGAAATAGTTATAGTTTTAAAATCTGAGTCAGAAGTATTTAATTTGGGATTTTGTTTGGAATTACTTGGTATAGAACCATCATTACACGCTGATAGTATAATACCAAGTAAAATATAGTTATAAAGTCGTTTTTTTATCATTTAAATTTCTATTAATCTAGTTTTATGCTCTTACCTACAAATAATAGTGTTTCAGTTGCTAAAATACGATGGGTTGCTGTAGTTGGGTGCAGCGTATCCCAAAATACAAACTTACTAGCATCTGTGCATGAACTACGTGTAAGTTGTAATTTTGCATAATTTAGCATACTATCACCATTGATATTTAAACAAGAGTCACTTGTGTTATCAAATCCATATGCTGCTGGATTTGCAATTATCTTATCAAGTTCTGCTTTAGAATCAAATAACATTACATTCATAGAAGGATATAAAGTTTTCATTTCTTGAACTAAGGTGCGTAGTTTATCATTATAAGCAATAATTTTTGGGTAAACTTTAGCTGGATCTTTACTAGCATGAAATATTGGAGCTTTAGTTATATCAGGTAAATTCATTAGTAAAACATTTTTTGCGCCATGCTTCCCAAGAGTAGTTAATGCTGTTTTTACATCATTTGCTACATCATCAGCACTTCTATCATCATTGACAAAATCATTACCACCTATTAGTACGGTAAACAAAGTTCTTTTTACATCGTAGTTTTTAGCTGAGTGCATATAATTTGCCCAGCTTTTAATTTGGTCATTTAGTCCTGATAAAATAGCATATTTTGTTTTTCCTTCTGATCCAGCTACCGCCCAATTATGTATGGGAACTTTCATTTCTTTACTTAAATACTCAGCCCATGTGTATCCATTGGTAAAGCGTCCTTGGAACCATGATTTTTTGTTTGGCATTGCCCATGCTGATGCATTGTAGATATTATTAGAATCAGTTAAGCTATCACCAAAGGAAATAATCTTGTCAATTTGATTACTAGATTCCTTAGTGTCATTATATTGCCAGATACTATAATTAAACGAATAACGATTATCTGCTGCTACTTGATAGAAAGAGTGCGTTATTTCATTATTAGACCAAATAGATAGAGTACGATCACAAATTTGTTGAATTTCAGATAGCGGTGTTGATGTAAAGAACATATTTGACCAATCTGTAATCCCATCGCTATTCCAATATCCGTTTAATTTATAGTTATTATTATTTACATCTTTTGCCCAAATATAGTCTGTTTCAGGAGTGGTTATTGTTTGGTCAAATTCTTTATTTGAATTTTTAGTATAGTAACAACGAATATAAGTATATGTATTTTTACCAATCTTTAATCCATTTATTGATTTATTGTTTTTTATTGTTGTCAACTCATCTAGAGATGCATCAGGTCCATTTGGAGATTGTGTATGAGCGTATTCTGCAATCGGAGCAGTATTTGTATTGTTAGAGTCATAAGATTTTGTACCCCCATTATTACAGCCTGTAATAAATAATAAAGTAAATAGAGAAGTTAAAATGGTGCTGTTTGTTTTCATAGTATGTGCACTCCTAAAAAATTGGCCTATGTTCATGTAATTAATGCATTATATATATTTTTTTAATGCAGAGGGTATTTTATTGCCATTTCACTCCATCTGTCAAGCTAAAGTGTATACTTTTACAACAGTAATTTATTTATATAACGGAAACTTGATGTATAATTGTATATATTACAGTTGGTTAAGTTGGGTGGTTGCGGTTTGTGTTTGGAGTAATTATTAATCAAAATCATTTTAGTTATTTTGTTTTTGCATTAAATGGTCCAGTTGTGTCATGTTATTCTATGCATTTTGTTAAGTGCTCTAAACAGATCTTTATATGTGTTAATATAATGATTTATAAGAATAATATTTAATATGAGCAATGATATGCTTCATTATTCATATGGAGGTCATGATATGTTAGAGGCTGAAACTTTACAAAATATTCGGCAATATTTTGATGAGAACGATATAAATTTATCAATGAGAATAACTTATTTGAAGCGCTTAAGAGATGTAATAAAGCGTTATGAAAGTGAAATTATTTATGCCCTATATAAAGATCTTGGTAAACCCGATTTTGAAGCGTTTGCAAGTGAAATCACACCTATTTATCATGAGATAGGTCTATATATCAAAAATTTAACTAAGTGGGTAAAACCTCAAAGTGTATCAACCCCGCTCAGTCTATTTTATTCAAAAAGTCAAATTCAACGCTGTCCATTAGGTTGTGTTTTAATTATATCACCGTGGAATTATCCATTTAATTTGGCTATTTCACCATTGATTGGAGCAATAGCTGCGGGTAATTGTGTTGTTTTAAAACCATCAGAGATTTCTATTAACACTAGTATCATTATTGATAAAATTATCAAAGAAGCTTTTATTGAGACTCATGTATTGTCTGTACTAGGTGATGGTTCATTGCTTGTACCTGAGCTGATTAATTCGCAAATATTTAATCATGTGTTTTTTACTGGTTCTACAATGGTTGGGCAAATAGTTGCAACGCTTTGTGCAAAGCATTTAACTCCATACACCTTAGAGTTGGGTGGGAAATCTCCAGCTATCATAAATAATAAAGTTAATTTAAAAATAGCAGCACGTCGTTTAGCGTGGGCTAAGTTTTTTAATGCAGGTCAGACATGTATTGCACCTGATTACGTCTTGGTGCATAAGAATATTGAGCAAGCATTTATTCATGAATTAAAACTGGCAATTAATAATTTAAAATTGAATGAAGAGAGTAATTTTGCAAGAATTATTAATATACGGCAATTTACAAGGTTGAAGAGTTATCTTAAGACTGGTAGAATTCTAGTCGGCGGTGGCTATGATGAAAGCGCATGTAAAATAGAACCTACAATTATTAGTGATGTATCATTGGATTCTAACCTTATGAACGAGGAGATATTTGGACCTATTTTACCAATTATTAGTTATGAAAATACGAATGAATTAATAAATATAGTTAGAAAAAATCGCTATCCATTGGCTATGTATATTTTTAGTGATGATAGTGAATTTACTAATCTATTAATCAGAAAAGTTGAATCTGGTGCAGTTGGTATAAACTCATGTCTTTATCATTTTGTAAATCTAAAATTACCGTTTGGTGGTGTAATGAAAAGTGGTGCTGGTCAATATCATGGTAAGTATACTTTTGATTTATTTACACATCCCAAAGCGATAGTAAAGACATCAATATTTCCTGATTTATTACTTAGATATCCACCATACACTAATATAAAAAATAAATTACTACGCCTAATTAGCAAGCTAGGTTAGTAAAATAAATATACATGTAAAAATTTTATAATTGAAAGATAAAAAATATATATGAATTATACGACAATAGACTTTGATAAAGAGTTAATTACAAACTGTCAAACAAATGCTCCACGTTATACCTCATACCCTACAGCTGATAGATTTACTTTAGATTTTACTAAGGATCAGCAAGTCACGCAAATTATGCAAGTTTTTACCACAGAGTTTGATGAACAAATATCATTATATATACATATTCCATTTTGTAATACACTTTGTTTGTATTGTGGATGTAATAAAATTATTACAAATAATAGGGCTAATATTACCCAGTATATCAAATACTTAGAGAAAGAGTTTGAGCTTTATTTTGCATTAACTAAGAAAAAACTGTCTGTTATTCAATTACATTTTGGCGGTGGTTCTCCATCATGGTTATCTGTTGACGAAGTATCAGAAATTATGACATTAATTCGTAAATATTTTGATTTATCGAATTCTCGTGAAATTGCCATGGAATTAGATCCACGTCATGTAACAACTGAATTTATGGAAAACTTAGCTAATGAAGGATTTAATCGTGTATCACTAGGTGTGCAAGATTTTGATTATAAAGTACAAAAAGCAGTGAACCGTATTCAGCCATTTGAAGATACTAAGAGAGTTTTAGATGATGCTGCTCGTTTAGGTTTTAGTTCTACAAGTATTGATTTAATCTATGGCTTACCATTACAAAATTTAGCCAGCTATGAAGAAACTATAGATATTGTAATTAATCAATTAAAACCTGCAAGAATTGCACTATTTAACTATGCTCATTTACCTCATTTGATTATGCCACAAACTCGTATTAATGAAGCAGACTTACCATCAGCAAGTGAAAAGTTAAATATTTTACAAATGTGCGTTGAACGGTTGACTAGTGCCGGATATGTGTTTATAGGTATGGATCATTTCGCTTTACCAGATGATGAATTAGCTAAGGCATTATTTGATGGTACTTTGCAGCGTAATTTCCAAGGCTATTCAACATTTGCAGATGCTCATATGTTGTCTTTTGGAGTGTCATCAATTGGTTTTGTAGGTAATAGTTATTACCAAAATGCTAAAGACTTAGAAAGTTATTATAGTTCTATAGATAATGGTCAATTACCTATATTAAGAGGTATGATGCTAAATAATGATGATGTCTTACGTCGCGAAATTATTATTGAAATAATGTGTCAATTTGAATTAAATTTTGATGAAATTAGTAAAAAACATAATATAGTGAGTCAAGATTATTTCATTAGAGAAATTAATGAATTGAAAGATTTGGCAAAAATAGGTTTATTAGAAATGAATGAGTCTGGTTTTGCAGTAAGTAATAAAGGTAGATTTTTAATTAGAAATGTTGCTAAAGTTTTTGATAAATATTTAAATCAAAATCTTGATAGTAAACGTTATTCCAAAGTTATCTGATACTCTTTGTCTTTGCTTCTTATATGTTGTTATAATCATTAAATTTCTTTCTTGTGTACTATTTGTACACGTCGTCATCAATTTAATGATTATGCCTAATCTAAAAATCAAATACCTCGAGTATGTTATTTGTTTTTCAGTTTTGTACGTTGTTGAATTAAAAATATAGTGTGTGATTTTATATGGTGAAAAGTTATGAGAATTAGTTTTTTGAATGGTGATTTTGTAAATCACGAAGATGCATATGTACATATTGATGATCGTGGAATGTTATTTGCAGATGGCATTTATGAGGTGACGCTGTTTGCTAATGGTAAATTAATTGATAATGATTGGCATTTGGATCGTCTTAATAATTCACTTGCAAAAATTGGAATAAATAATATACCTTATACTCACAAAGATCTAACAAAAATTTCATTAGATTTATTACTGAAAAATAACATTACAACTGGATCGGTTTACTTGCAAGTTACTCGAGGGGTTGCACCAAGAAATCAACTGATTCCAAAAAATATAACTCCTACAGTAATTATGACGGTGTCAGAGATGACATTACCAAGTGTGTTAAGCCTTGATAAAATTAATAAAGCAATACTGGAAGATGATATACGTTGGCAAATGTGCGATGTAAAATCAACTGGGCTTTTGGTGGGCAGCTTGCTGAAGCAAAAGGCTGCTGATAACAACTGTGATGATGCTATTTTAGTACGTAATGGTTTTATAACTGAGTGTACCTTTTCAAATTTATTTATAGTTGATAGTGCTAATAATTTAATAACGCGTAATTTAGATAATTTTGTATTGCCAGGAGTTACCCGTAAAAGAATAATTGAGCTTGCTAAATTAGCCAATATTAATGTCATTGAGAAAGCATTTAGTATTGACGAACTATTAAAAGCTAAAGAAGTCTTTTCAAGTAGTACAACATTATTAATTAGACCTTTTATATTGGTTAATGGCATACAAATTGGTGATGGTAATGTTGGCGAAATTACTAGACGATTATTTACTTCATATTTAGATTTTTTAAATACATGATAATGTGGAATATTAACAAAAAATACCAAAATTTAGGCACAGAGTTTTTTAGCTTTGTTTCTCCAACTCCATTAATGAATAATCCAAGCTTGATTCATATAAATGGAGAATTAGTTAAGCAGTTAAACTTGCAGAATATTTCTGCTGCAACTTGGCAAAATATCTTATCTGGAGTTGAACAATGTGCAGGTTACCAATCATTATCTAGCATTTATATGGGGCACCAATTTGGTGTATTAGTTCCAAGACTAGGTGATGGTAGAGCTATTTTAATTGCTGAACATGAAAGTATTGACGGTGTATCATGGGAGCTTCAATTAAAAGGTGCTGGAGCCACTCCATATTCTCGGAGGGGTGATGGTAGGGCTGTGCTTCGTTCTTCAATTCGTGAATATTTAGTATCACATGCTATGACTAAGTTAAATATTCCAACGACTTTAGCTTTAGGTTTATTGGTAAGCGATGATAAAGTTGTACGAGAAGAGATTGAAAGTGCAGCTATCGTCTTACGTGTTGCAGAGAGTTTTTTACGTTTTGGTAATTTTGAATATTTTGCGCACCATAATAAACCTCAAGAATTAGTTAAGCTTATCAAATTTACGATTCAAAATTATTTTACTCATATAGATATAAATAATGCAAATTATATAGCGCAGTTTTTACAAGAAATAGTTATTCGTACGGCTAGAATGGTTGCAGGCTGGCAATCAGTAGGTTTTGTACATGGTGTAATTAATACGGATAATATGTCAATACTGGGCTTGACTATTGATTATGGCCCATATGCATTTTTGGATTTATATGAGCCAAAACATATTTTTAATCACTCAGATAGTGAAGGTCGTTATACATACGCGAATCAGCCTCATATAGCATGGTGGAATTTATATCGCTTAGCTGAAGCTTTAACTATATTGGATGATGTTTCTGAAGAGTTATTACAGCCAGTATTAGATAGCTTTGCAGAATATTATAATCATGAATATCAGACCATCATGTGGCAAAAATTAGGAATAAATGATTATCAAAGAGTCACAGATAAAAACTTATTTGAAGATGTATTAAAATTTATGCAAGTTAATAAGCTTGATTGGACATATTTTTGGCGTAAAATTAGTTCAGAACGTGGAACTCAAGATTTACTCGCTCAATACTCAAATGTAAAATTTGATGAAATTATGGGGCGTATACAATCAGAGCAATCGTTAACTATAAAATCGCAAGATAAGATTTATCAACAAATGCAAAAAGTGAACCCCGCAATTATTTTGCGAAGTCATTTATTACATATGGCAATTAATAAAGCGAAGACTGGTGATTATAGTGAAGTAGACGTTTTATTTAAGTTAATAAATAACCCTTATGAAGAATTTGATGGGTATGAATATTATTATCAGCTTCCGCCAATGTGGGCAAGTCATCTTTCACTTAGTTGCTCCTCATGATATTCATTGTCTTTTAGCTGTGTACGTTGTTGAACTCTAAAAAATACTCCTTATGTAGTATAACTACACTGCGTCATATTTTTATATTCGTCCGCCTAGTACACAATTAAAATACGTCGAATATCATTGCTAATCAAAATAAGTAAAAAATTATTATAAATGTAATTAAGATATAAAAAGGAAGATATATGTTAAAAACAGCAAGTTTAACGCCATTACAATATGAAATTCTTGTTAAGAAAGCAACTGAATATCCATTTACAGGTATATTTACTGATAATGAATCATTGGGGAGTTATTTATGTCGTCAATGTGGTACTGTCTTGTTTCGCTCTATTCATAAATTTCATTCTGGGTGCGGTTGGGCAAGCTTTGATGATGCTATATCAGGAAAGGTCAGAAATGTTCCAGATGCAGATGGTAGAAGAACAGAAATTATTTGTAATAATTGTGAGGGACACTTAGGCCACGTGTTTCAAGGTGAGGAGCTTACAGACAAAAATACCCGTCATTGTGTTAATTCTGCTAGCCTTGATTTTGTTAATAGTATATACATTGAAGATAGTGAAGAAGTTATTCTAGCTGCAGGTTGTTTTTGGGGTGTTGAGTATTATTTAAAGAAAATACCTGGTGTAGTTTTGACTGAGGTTGGTTATTGTGGTGGTCATGTAGATAATCCTATCTACGACGATGTAAAAAAAGAATCTACTGGTCATTTGGAAGTCGTGCGAGTAATTTGGGATAAAAATAAGCAATCCTTAGAGCAAATTTTAAAAGTATTTTTTGAAACTCATGATCCAGAACAAATTGATGGACAAGGTCCAGATATAGGAAATCAGTATTTAAGTGCTATTTTTTATTATGATGCGATGCAAAAAGCTACAGCTGAAAAAGTGATGCAACTGCTTATTGATAAGGGTTATAAACTAGCTACTGAACTTCGTAAAATGGAGAAGTTTTGGATAGGAGAGCTTTATCATCAGGATTATTATAATCGGAAAGGTACATTACCTTATTGCCATGGCTACCAAGAGAGATTTTAATAAGTAAGTAAACTATTGCGGTGCAGTAATTTATCCTCTACTAATAACTCAATTTAGAGGTATAATAATTAACAAAGTTGGTTGACGATTTATTATTATACTAATAATGAGTTGTTTGTTATTAAATTAGATTGTAAGGTAATCCTAGCATGAATATTTGTTTCATTGTTACGTTATTATTAGTTACAGCAGCGGTCTTGTATTTTAAGCCAAAAGCTATACTATGGACATTGGCAATAGTGGCTACTTTTGCTGCTTTTTATCGATTTGTAGGCGTGGAAATTAATTTATTTGTTTACACTATCTTGGCTCTTATCAGTGTAGCTATTGCATTAATCGGGAATTTAAAATTTATTCGTGCTTTTGTTTTTAAACCACTGTATAGTGGCGCTAAAAAAGTACTACCTGCCATTTCAGAAACTGAAGCATTAGCATTAAATGCTGGTGATTCATGGTGGGAAAGAGATGTTTTTCAGGGTAATCCTGATTACAATAAGTTGCATGACTTACATGTTTTTAAATTAACTGATGAAGAACAGTTATTTGTAAATAATGAAGTTACTACTTTATGCAAGATGATTGATGACTGGAAAGTTACTCATGAAGATATGGATCTACCTATTGATGTATGGAATTACATACGTGACAATGGATTTTTCGGTTTAGTTATTAAAAAAGAATATGGCGGTAAAGGTTTTTCTGCTGCTGCTCATTCTGAAATAGTATTACGTTTAGCTACTAGAAGCACTACAGTTGGTGTAACTGTAATGGTTCCAAATTCTCTTGGTCCTGGTGAACTATTGTATCACTATGGTACTGAAGAGCAAAAAAATTATTATCTACCTCGTTTGGCTAAGGGTCAAGAGATTCCGTGTTTTGCATTAACTGGTCCTACGGCTGGTTCTGATGCTACTTCAATT
>JAQUVM010000021.1 GCA_028693355.1 Burkholderiales bacterium | reverse complement strand
GATACGTAATTCTTTTTTTTGCTCTGTCATTTATTCTTCTACTATAATAGTCTGTGCTTCATTGCGACGTATTGCAATGGTCATTTCATTGTTATTTATTCTAACTGCAATTGGGTCTTTATTAACTGCACCAAAGTGTAAAATTTCTAATATGGTATTTTCCATTATGCCAATTTCTAATAATCGACGCTCTAACTCACCGTTGTCTAGCTCAATGTTTTTTGGTAGTAGTGATTCGTCAATGCTGACTACTTTGACTTTTTTATATTTTTCTATATCTGATAATGTTTTCATAAATCCAATTCGGTCCATAAATAAATGTTTTATGCTAATAATACGTTATTATAATTGAGAGTGATTCTCATTTGCAAATAAAATATTGCATTGCAAGTAAAAATGAATGGTATTGAGATAAATATAGAAATTGAGTTATATTTAACAGCTTACTTTAATAATATTTCATAAATCTTCTTGTATTGAGTAGTGTAAATTTGTATGATGTATATTTAGATAAGTTAAATTTGCTTTTTGCATAAATGCGAGTGTTTAAGCATGGTTTAAGATTAATACCAATTTCAAACAAATTACTATCAAATTTAGTTGGTGATGTAGATAAAAACACACAGAAATAACCACTATTACCCAGTTATTATTTCTAATGGTTTTTTAAGGTTAAAGTGCTAGATTTACTTCTAGCACTTTTTTTATTGGGTATTTTATTTAGAAACGAAAAATAATTTACTCTAACTCCTGTAAAATCAACTATGTAGCCATTCTCTTTAGAATGTATAATGATGAGTTATTTTATCAACTTAAGGACTTATTTAATGAAGAAGCTTTTATTCCCTTTAATACTTTTAAATACTTTTTGTTTTGCATTTGGTTCTATGCCAGACGGACCTTGGCGTGATAAATGTAGTAATAATGATTTAAAAAAATCATTTAGCGCAGGTGTAATGACTGCGTTTTGTGGTCCTGGATTTAAAGACTTCTTTGGTGGTACATCTGTGACTCTAAATTATAATGAAGAATGCCAATCAAATAGTTTGGTTGACTATGTAGATGGACAGTTAATTTGCTTGTCACCAAAGCCAAATTCAACATCTAATTTACCAGGTGGTACATGGTTAAACTCTTGTAATTCTTCTAAAGCAACTTTTAAGGGTGGAGTATTAAAGGCTTTTTGTAATAAATCTGCTTATACTAGTGGTGTAAATGCTACACTAGATTATGCAAGTAATTGTAAACCTAATTCATTAGTAAAATTCTCTAACGGAGAATTAATGTGTGATGTAGGTGGAAATAATTCAGGTGGTTTTAATCCAACTCCAAACCAAACAAATAATACTGATAATTTACCAAGTGGTAGCTGGATTAGTAGCTGTGATGTACGCGGAGCTACTATGCGTGGGACAATACTTATTACTGATTGTAAAAACTCTAGAGGAGAATATATTTCAACTGCATTAGATTTAAAATCATGTACAAGTAATGCACAAGTTTCCAATAGTAATGGTAATCTGACTTGTAGTAGTTCACAAGGTTTTAATCCAAATCCGAATAATAATTCTAACTCTCAAGGATTTAATCCAAGTCCAAACAATAATGCTAATGATGAATTACCAAGTGGTAATTGGCGCAATTATTGTAATGTTTCTACTGCTACTTTATCTGATTTAAATGTTTTTGAAGCAAAATGTAAACAGTCTGCATTCAAAGGGTATTTTACAAAATGGTTTAACTATGGTGAATGCGTAGTTGGATCTGGTGTAAATTATGATACTAAAAGAGAAGAATTCTCTTGCGTAGAGAAGAAAAAATGGTAGTTTCAGAGATTAATTTAAGCAAATTAACAACTTTAGATGTTTTGAAGGATTTAGTGGCATTTCGTTCACTAACTCCTGATGATGCTGGAAGTCTTGATTATATTGCTAGAATTGTTAGTTGGTTAGGCGGCAGTTCTATTCGCACAGATCGTAATGAGACGACTAATTTAATTGCAACTATTGGCACTGGTGAGAAAATATTTGCATTTGCTGGACATGTAGATGTAGTGCCAACCGGAGAGTGCTCGCTATGGCAAAGTGATGATCCATTTGAATTATATCAAGATGGTGACAAATTAATAGGGCGCGGTGTTGCTGATATGAAAGGTGGTATCGCTGCTTTTTTAGTTGCTATGATTCGCTATGTGAGTAATCATGATATGAGCAAATATAAAATAATGTTAGTTATTACTTCTGATGAAGAAGGTAGTGCGATTGACGGTACTTGCGTAATGGTAGATTATTTTAAAAATAATAATATTATGCTTGATTATTGTTTAGTTGGTGAGCCATCATGTACTAATTTCTTGGGTGATACTATTAAAGTTGGCCGTAGAGGATCATTGACTGGTAATTTAATTGTGAATGGCAAGCAGGGGCATATAGCATATCCACATTTATGTCAAAATCCAATTCATGATTTTGCACCTGCATTAGCGGAGTTGTCAAGTAAGATTTGGGATAATGGTAATCAGTATTTTCCAGCTACTAGTTTACAATTTGCTAACATAAATTCTGGCTTGGGTGTTACCAATGTAATTCCTGGATCACTTATGGCAAATTTTAATTTTAGATATAATACAGAACACACTGCCGAATATCTTCAAAATGAAGTTATTAAGATTTTAGATTTTCATCAATTGAACTATAATATTACTTGGAATCATTCGGCTAAACCATTTATGACTAATGCTGGTGATTTTATGCAAATCGCTGAATCAGCAATTAAACATGTTACTGGTTTGACCGTGGCTAAAAAAACAGATGGTGGTACATCAGATGGCAGATTTTTGATAGATATTAGTCGTCAAATAATGGAGCTTGGATTACTCAATGGAACTATCCACCAGATAAATGAATTTACTACTATTAGTGATATAAATAATTTAACTGAAGTATACTTTTCTATATTAAATGAGGTTTTTAATTAAAACTATTAAATAAATTATGATGGTTAAAACTAAATGCTATAGTTAAAAATAAATTCCATATTATTAAATATGGAATTTATTTTTAGTTATATAGTTATTTGTAATACATTTTTTATATTATCTCTTGAAATATTCCATCTCAAATTTACAAATACTGTTAGGGAATGCGTTAGTATTTTTGATCTTATTGTTCATTAAATCGCAAGATGTGAGATTTTTAAGACTACGAACTATTTTTTGGGCCCCAACATCTGTGATTTTGTTGAAAGAAAGATCTAGAGCAGAAAGATTTGTCATCGTAGATATTTGAGATGCACCACTATCTGTGATTTTGTTGAAAGGTATGCTTAGAGATGAAAGTTTTGTCAACTTAGATATAGATTTTGCGCTAAGGTCTCCTATATTATCAACCATGGACAAATTTAATTTAGTTAGATTTGGTAGTTTTTCAAGTACGCTTGCCATAGTATTATCTTGAATATTATAGTTTTCACTTAAACTTAAGCTCGTAAGATTTGTTAACTGGGCTATATCTTTTGCATCATTATTTGTAATTCCATTTCGTGATAAATCTAATGATTTTAGCTGATGCATACTAGTGATTGCTTTTATAGCATCACTTGTGAGATTCTTATCATTCCAACTTATATCCAAGCTAGTAAGGTTTTTCATGTCAGAAATAATTTTTATTTTATCTGTGGTCAAATAATTACCTTTAAAAGTTAAAGACTCGAGTTTTGTTAGGCGTGCTATATCTTTTATGCCATCAATATCAATCGGATTATCATAAATATGATGATTCCAACTTAAGTCTAATGATGTAAGATGCTCACTCATATGTTCGACTATGGCTTTTCTGCCTTTACTTCCAATTTTATTACCTCTCAAGCTTAGAGATGTAAGCTTTGAATGGGTTTTTTTACTAAAAGCAATTATGCCATCATCACTAATTTCATTATTTTCTATACTTAGTTTAGTAAGATTAGGTGCTATAGCTAAATATTCCATGCCTTGATTACCAATTGATGTTCCAGATATGCTTAAAGATGTTAAATGTATCATGCCTTCAACTATTTGTTTAGCCCCATCGCTTTTAATATTATTGTTTATATCTAATGAAGTAATTTTATGGTTTTTAAGACCTCTAACTAAAGTTGTTAATTCTTCAGTTCCAATATTATTGCCGCTTAAGCTTAAGCTTGTAATTGTTTTTGGTAGTGATAGTACCATTTTGTCTATACTATCTTTTGTTAAGCTAGTTCCATACACGCCAATATGGTTGATGTTTTTTGGACTATTTTTTAATACTGTAATTAGTTTTTCAAAGTCCAAATTCTTTAATTTTAATGATGTAATTTTATCTAATTGCGAAAGATTAGATAAAAATTTTTCATCTATTTTAGTATTGCGATCTATGGTAATGATTTCATTATAACCAACGTCATACGAGATTATTTTAGATGTAGCACTAGAGTTCTTAGTGCTTTTGCTATTCGGATTACCTGCGTTACATGCACTTAATGCGCTCATAGCTATTGCTGTGGTTAATATTACGGTTAGTAATTTTGATTTTTTCATGTTATGATTTTCCTCATTTATTAATTTATATTTAGCATATACTTTATGCTAAGAACGCATTATACTAAATGTTTATATTTTTTGCAAATATTTATTTGTTTAAATATGATAGAATTATCGTTATTTTTGTTTCCATTTGTTGTAAATTATAGTTAAAGAGTATTTATTGTGTTACTAACGTGCGAGTTATTTGATTTATCGGATACAGAGGATATTGCAAAAGATATTGCATTATCTGTAAAAAAAGGATTAGTGATTACGTTAAATGGTAACCTTGGGGCTGGTAAGACAACATTGACTAGAAGTATACTTCGTTCTCTTGGCATAACTGGTAGTATAAAAAGTCCAACATTTACGCTAGTAGAACCATACGAAATAGATGACTTAAAGATATTTCATTTTGATTTATATAGATTTAGTGACCCTGAGGAATGGTTTGAAGCTGGATTTGATGAGTACTTTGAAGGTGATAGCATTTGCTTTATTGAGTGGGCAGAGAAGGCTGTTACATTAATTCCACACATTGATTGGCAAATAAATATAGATCTAATAGATGATAAAAGAATTTTAAATATTAACACATTTACAGCCCTTGGTGAATCATGTCTGAAAAATTTGATAAAAAGCGTCGACAATTAATTAAAACAGGACTATTTTCTAGTCTTACTTTATTTTTAACTTCTACTAATGCTGATGAATTACTCGATATAATAGCTGAGAGTAAGTCAACTTCTAAATCACTTAATCGGCCTAATAAGATTATATCAGTACGTATTTGGCCATCAGATGTATATACTCGTTTGACTATAGAAGCAGATAAACCTATAAAGGCAAAGTATTTTAATTTAAAAGATCCTAATCGTTTTGTAATTGATATCCTAGATTCTGAACTAAATGCAGTTTTAAAAAATTTAGGTTCTAACCAATTTGAGAATGATCCGATTATTAGTGGTATTAAAGTAGGGCAATTTGATACTACAACTGCCAGAATTGTTATCAATGCTAAACAAATCATACGTGCACAGACCAGTACTGTAGATCCAATTGACATGGAGAGTGTCAAATATAAATATCGATATATTTTTGATATGTATCCACAAGATAGTAATATGCCATCTGAAAATAATGAAAAATTAGATGACCAATTACTGGCTTTTTTACAATTAAATGCTGATAATCTTGAGCAAGATCCTAAATCTAAAAAAAGTAAAAACATTCGCCGTAAAGATGTGCCAGTTATAAAAGAACCTACTATGATAAGTAGTAACAAAGGAAAAGTATTAGTTGTAATAGATCCTGGGCATGGTGGCGAAGATCCTGGTGCTATAGGTCCAAATGGAGTTAAAGAAAAAGATGTTGTGCTTGATATAGGTAAGCGCCTTAGGGATTTAATTGATGGAAGTGGCACCATGCAATCTCAAATGACAAGAACACAAGATATTTTTATTCCACTTGCTACAAGGGTTGCAATTGCTCGTAAAGCAAAAGCCGATATATTTATTTCTATACATGCAGATGGATTTACATCTCCATCAGCAAGAGGTTCTTCGGTTTTTATGTTATCAGAGGGTGGCGCAAGTAGTGCTTTTGCAAAATATATGGCGGTTAGTCAAAATAATGCAGATTTGATTGGCGGTATGTCTTTTAAAACGCGTGATAGTGTAGTTAGTAAAATATTACTCGATATGACGCAGGGCATGACGATGAGAAATAGCTCAAAATTAGCATCGATTGTGTTAGACAAAATGAAATCAATCAACAAGCTACATGGTAGAAATGTTGAGAAAGGAAGTTTTGCCGTATTAAAAGCACCAGATATTCCATCAATTTTAGTTGAGTCAGCTTTTGTGACGAATCCAACAGAAGAAGCTCTGCTTAGAACCGATGAATTTCGTCAAAAAGTTGCGCAGCAAGTTTTTTCTGGTTTAGAGCAGTATGTTAAGCAAAATATTAAACTGTCATGACAAAAGTTATTATCTTTAATAAACCATATGGTGTAATTAGCCAGTTCTCACCAAGCCATCCGCATAAAACATTAAAAGATTTTATAAGTATTCCAGATGTATATCCTGCTGGGCGTTTAGACACTGATAGTGAAGGGCTGCTTATTTTAACTAATGATGGTGCTCTTCAAGCAAAGATTAGTGATCCTAAACATAAGAAATATAAAACTTACTGGGTTCAAGTTGAAGGTAAACCAACAGAAGAACAATTAAATATGCTCCGAGTTGGAGTTGATTTAGGTGAGTTTACTACATTACCAGCTAAAATTATACAAATAGCAGAGCCCGCAGATTTATGGGAAAGAATTCCCCCTATAAGAGATCGTAAAAATATTCCAACTTCATGGATAGAGCTTAGTATTTGTGAAGGTAAAAATCGCCAAGTAAGAAAAATGACTGCAAAAGTTGGGTTACCTACACTTAGATTAATTAGGGTTGCAATTGGTGGAATTCGTTTGAATGATCTTCAATTAAAATTAGGTTCGTGGGTTGAAATGGGATATATTGAATTTATAAAACAATTTCAGAAAAAATAAATAAAAAATTATCCAAAAAGGATAATTTTTTATTTGTTTTCCGTGATATCATGTCTATATACTTACACTTAATTATTTTTATAATACTTATCGATGATTTATTTTTATTATGGGGTTATTGTTTATGAAGTCAACAATTTATTTTAAGCCGCTTTTATTAGCAATTTCTGTGGCAGGATTCTTATCAAGTTGTAATTCAGGTGGATCGTCGCCGAATAACTCTGTATCGTACGCTAGGTTTCAATGCCCCGGAACTAATAATGTATCATTCCCAGGTGTATCAGGCGTCCGCGAGGTTGAAAGTAATTCGTCACATGTTTATGTAACTGGTGTTTATGTTCAATATGGTGGTAATCACTCTTTTCTTTACCAAGGACCTGTCACTGGGGGTGGTGTTTGTTATAAATTTAATTTCCCATCTGGTGTTAATAGGACTGTAACTAGTACTTCATTATATGGCCCTGATAATAATGGTTATGGAAATGTAGTAGTGGTAGGTAGTTATACAACATTAGAATCTGGCCCAATTGCTCAGCAAGGACTTTTGTATCTTGGTAAAGCTGATGGTTCAACAATCTCAGGTTATAAAACTCTTTACCCACAAAGCCTAGTTACTAATGTGGGAGAAAGTATTATTAATACATTAGGACATAGTTCTATGGGCGGGATAGTTGTTGGTAACTATGATACTAGCCTTGTAACTGGTAAAGCATTTATTTATAATATTCAAGCAGATACTTACTATGAGTTAAAAAAACCAGGCGGGTCTGCAAGTCTTACTGCTTATGGAATTTGGTACAATGGTGGTACAAGCTACACTATTGCAGGTGGATATAGTGATGTTGCTGATAGTGGTATTAATACAGGCTTTATCACAGACTGGGATTCAACTAATCCTACGGTAGTTACAAATTTCACATCTCTTAGTTATAATAATATGTCGCCATCTGTAATCGGTACACATTTTGAGGGAATTACAGGAGATGGAACTGGACGAGGTTATAACTTAGCTGCAGATTGGAATTATCCAAGTCAATCAACTATGCCAGCATTTGGACATATTTCACGTAACCCAGATGGATCTTTTGGAACTGCTAGCTGGATTGGTTTTAATTATTATCCTGGCTCAACCTGGACATCCGCAAATACAATATATAAAAATTATATATTAGGACTTTTTGAAGCTGGTACTCCAACTATGGATTATGGCTATGTTGCAACAATTCCATTTAATAATTAATTGAAAGAAAAAAATGAAAAAAAATAATTTATTATTAATTACTAGTTTGGCTTTATATCTGGTTGCTTGTAATTCTGGACATTCCACTACATCAAATAATACTGGATGGACATGGGTTGGCGGTAATAATACAACTAATTCACCATCAGTATATAACGGTAATAATGCAATACCTGGGGCGCGTGATCTATCAATTAGTTGGACTGATAAAACTGGAAATTTATGGTTATTTGGTGGGCAAGGTTATGCCGCAAATAATAGTGAAAGCGGTGTTTTAAATGATTTATGGAAATATAACTCTGTTACTAAGGTATGGCAATTAATAGGTAACCAAACTTCATTAAACGTTAATGGTGTTTATGGCATACAAAATCAAGAATCATCTGGAAATTATCCAGGTGGGAGATTTGGTTCTATCAGTTGGACAGATGAGTCTAGTAATCTATGGCTATTTGGTGGATTTGGTTATGATAGTGCAACAAACATAAAGGGTGCATTAAATGATTTATGGGTATTTAATACGACTACAAATAAATGGAAATGGGTGAGTGGTGATAAGTTAATTAATGCAAATGGTGTTTATGGTCGCAAAGGTATCCCTGATTCATTAAATACACCAGGAGCAAGACTAGGTTCTGTTGGTTTTGCGGATGAGTCTGGTCATTTATGGATGTTTGGTGGTGCTGATAGTATCTCTACACTTAATGATTATAATGATTTATGGAAATTTAACACAACAACTAATCAATGGACGTGGGTGAATGGTGAAAGTACTATTAACTCATATGGTGTTTATGGCATACAGCAAATGCCTAATGTATTAAATAAACCAGGTGCTCGTTTAGACTCTGTTGGATGGGTTGATAACACAGGTAATTTTTGGTTATTTGGTGGTAATGGGCGAGATGGTATAGGCTTTCTAATCGGCGATTTGAATGACTTATGGAGATATAATCCAAATACTAATATTTGGACTTGGATGAGTGGATCAAATATGTCTAATAAATACGGAATGTATGGGCAATTGGGAGTTAGTTCACAAAATTCTATTCCTGGTGCTCGTGAACATCGGATTCCATTAGCATGGGTTGATACTCAAGGTAGCTTTTGGATGTTAGCTGGCGATGGCTATGGAGCAAATAGTAAAGGTTTACTAAATGATTTATGGCAATATAACCCAACTAATAATCAATGGGCATGGATGGGTGGCAGTAATGAAAGTGCCGCTATTGGCTCATATGGTATGTTAGGTAGTTCTTCTGGTGGTTACCCTGGAGCAAGGCGTGATAGTGTGGGTTGGGTACTTCCTAATGGTGCTATAGCTATTTTTGGTGGTTATGGTTATACAGAAAATGCCTCAGGATTATTAAATGATCTATGGCAATTTAATCCAAGTAATTAAAGTAATAAGCCTTTATTTAATTAAGCCCTAATTTATTTGATTAGGGCTTAATTATTTTAGATATCTCTATAATATTATAGTAATATATAAATAAAATATTAGACGTTAATTTATAAATGTTCTAATAGGTAAAATAAAATATTATATATTTAAAGAGGTAATGGTTTATGTTTAAAAGGGTTGTAGCGTATTGTTTTTTTATTATTACTTTGGTATCATGTAATATAGGTTCTAATAATCATGAATTAATCAATCGTGATCATAACTTACATTTTGAGTCCCCAGAGCATTTAATAATAGGTAGTGAAATAATGTTGCATTTAGCATCTGGAGAGTTTGTGAGAAGTGATGATTATAATGTACTTAATTTAAAATTAAGTAATGGTAAGAATATAGGGTTATCTTTTGCTGAATTAGTATACTTAGGCGGTGATTTTATTGGAGATTATAATCAACAAATTGGTGGACTAGATAAGTCTGTAAGTGAGCAAGCATTTCTTCAAAACTTTAATATTGTATACTCAAATAAATTTAAAGAATATTTGCCTGAAATCATGAGAATTGTAAATGAGCAAATAGAACTTAATATTTATAATATAGAGTATGGCAATGAGTTATTTATTCCCAATGATTTAAATCGCAAATTTAATTGTGCTACAGGTGGTGGTTGTAATGTGATTGATTGGTTATTTAATCAAGGATTATACCTACAATTAGCTAATGTAAATTATGATCATTTTGGAAGTAATGCCATTGATGCATATTTGGCAGGCCATAGCTTGGCACTTAAAACGGCACTGATGGCTAAAAATTATAATAATCCCGAACTTTTGAATAAGGCGTATGCATATGAGGCCTTTTCGCATCATTTTTTAACAGATTTATCAGCGAGCGGACATATAAGGACACCAAGAAAAGATATAGCAAAATGGTGTTCTTATACGCCGTATACCATTTCATTAGATCTGGCAAATGTGATGCATAAAGAAGATAATGAGCAAGGCTTGTATATAACAGCTATGAATGGTGAGTCATGGTTTGCTTATGGAGATGCAGAAATGTTTATAGATAAAAATAATGAATCATTAAAAAGATTAATAGTTAGGATGCAAAAATCTACTGAGCAGATTTATGATGTTTATCAAAAAAGAATAAGTGTTGATGATGCATATAATACTGCTAGAAATTTTCTACCTAATTTAGATAAGATTTCTAATGATAAGAGAAATTCGCCTGCATTATTTAAAATGGAAAATGGATTATTATTAGAGTATAATGAAAAAACAAAAATTTACAATAAAGTTAATAACTGCATAATTTCATTATTAAAATATAAGCTATACGGACATTAATTTGAAGTGAGCTAGAATTAAATTTTATATAAATTATTTTGATTTAGCAATCGAAGTCTTAATTATATTATAATTATGTGTTTTCAAATGTCCTCAAACTAGACTACATATGTAGTAATTATTATATTAAAAGCGAATAATAAGTAATGAATCTATCTTATAATGCCACAAATAAAGATGATGAAGTAATATCGGTTAGTCAGCTTAATAAAATGGCAAAATCAGTATTAGAAAATAATCTGCCAATCATGTGGATAAAAGGGGAGATATCTGGCTTAAAAACGTATTCACACCTTTATTTTGATCTTAAAGATGAAGGTGCAAAAATTTCTTGCGTAATGTTTGCTAAGCTTGCTGCTATGGTAGATTTTAAACTAGAAAATGGTACAAAAATTGAGGTGCGTGGAAGAGTAACATTATACCCACAAAATGGTTCTTATCAAATTAATGTTGAACGTGTACGTAAAGTAGGTTTAGGGGAGCTTTGGGAAGCATATAATAAACGTATTCTTCAGCTTCGTGAAGAAGGTCTTTTTGATGCTAAGTATAAAAAACCATTACCTATTTTTCCTCGTAGGATTGGGGTAATTACTTCTAAAGAGGGTGCGGTAATTCGTGATGTTGTGACTACATTAAAACGTAGAATGCCAAGCATACAAATTGTTATTTATCATAGCGCTGTACAGGGTACTGATGCAAGTATGCAAATAGCACGAGCTATTCGTGTTGCTAATCAACGTAATGAAGTTGATGTATTAATTGTCTGCCGTGGTGGAGGCAGCATGGAAGACTTATGGTGTTTTAATGAGGAAGTTGTTGCTCGAGAAACATTCCAAAGTACATTGCCTATTATTAGTGCAGTTGGACATGAAACTGATACTACTATTATTGATTTTGTTTCTGATTTAAGAGCTCCAACTCCTACGGCCGCCGCTGAGCTTGTTACTAAAAGTGCTAACGAATGGCTAGAAGTTATTAATCGATTTGAATATAAATTAAAAAATAACTTATTCCAAAAATTAAATAATAAATATCAGATGCTCGATTTATATTCAGCGAGATTAAAAGTACTAAATCCATATCAAAGATTTAAAAATCAACAACAAGAGATTAGTCGATTAAAACAAAAACTTGAACATGCTTTATCAAGAAAAATTGATAATGTAACTTGGCAGCTTAATTTATTATCAACCAAACTATCAGGGCTAAATATTAATACACGCGAGATTGACAATAAATTAATTCAATTAAAATCTAATTTATCTAGATCTATGCTTAGCTATTTGAATGATAAACAATCTAAGCTAAATTATGCTAAGCAAAGCTTATCATTACTAAATCCAAATGCCATTCTAAAACGAGGATACGCTATTATTCACGATGGAGATAATAAAGTTGTGCAAAGTATAAAAGATGTCCGACATCATAGTAAAGTGCAAATTAGTTTGAGCGATGGCAGGATATCTGCAGTGATAGATAAAAAATCTTCACCTGAGCAATCAGAGTTAATCTAAGTTATAAAATAAAAATTAAGTATTAAAAAGAAGTTATATATGATGCTAAATAGAATTATGTTATATTGTTTGTGTATTTTGTTTTTATCATCGTGTAATGACCGTCGCAATGAGATAAATACTAAAGTAGTTGTTCAGAATGCCAAATTACTTGGTCAACTTCGTAGCTTTGAAAAAGAGGGGCATCTTTCAGCAAACGTTGAATCATCAGAACGTTTAATGATAGGTGGAGAAATACTTTTAAGTCTTCCAGATGGACATAGTATTAGAAGTAATAAATATGATGTAGTAACTATTAAACTAAGTAATGGAAGTAATTTACCGCTTACTTTTGCAGAATTATCATATCTAGCTGGAGATTTTATAGGGGATCCTAATGTTCAAATAGGTGGGCATAATTTACTATTAGGTGGAGAAGCTTTTATAGATAATTTTGAAACAATGGAATCTGCACCAAATAAGGACTATTTACCTGAAATTATAAAATTAGTAAATCAGCAAACTAAAGCAAATATTGATAATATTTCTTCTGGTAACTCTTTAGATATACCTGAAGATACAAATGTAAAGCTTAATTGTGTAACTGGTGGAGGGTGTAAAAAATTTACTTGGTTCTTTAAACCAGGGCTATACCTTAAATTAGCTAGCAATAATCATGATCACTTTGGGCAAGATGCTATTGATTCATATTTAGCTGGACATCTGTTGGCACTTAAGACGGCAGCTTGGGCTAAAAGACTTAGTAGTCCTGATATACTCACTCAAGCATATGCCTATGAAGCATTTGCACAGCATTTTTTAACAGATCTAGCCGCAAGTGGGCATCTACGAACTCCACGTAAAGAGATAGCTAATTGGTGTTCTTATACTCCTTCTATAGTCTCTTTATATTTAGCAAATATTATGCATAAAGAAGACAATACAAATGGCATTTATGTGACAGACATGAGCGGTGACTCATGGTTTGCAAATGGAGATGCAGAAATATTTATAAATAGAAATTCAATGCAGTTAAATAAACTTGTTAATAAAATGCAACAATCTGCTGACCAAGTTTATGGCGTTTTTAATGGAAGTATATCAGTAGAAAATGCATATAACAAGTCTAAATTATGGATGCCAAATTTAGACGAAATACGAAATGATAAGCGTAATACTCCAATGCTATTTAAATTTGAAAATGGTGAGCTCCTTAAATATAATGATAAAGATAAATCATATTCAAAAGTATTTAGTTGTATTTCAACGTTATTGAAGTATAAAATATCAGAGCTTTAATTATTACTTATTAGCTATTTTTAAGCTCTTTTATTGCATTATAAAACCTTTCAAATCCATAATTAATATCAATATGGTTAATTATTAATGGTGGGGTAAACCTAGTTACATCAGCTGTAGCCGTTAATGTTGCAACACCATATTTAAATCCTAAATTCATTAAATCTCGAGCTTTATTTTTATATTCATCTTTTAATTCTGCTCCAATCAATAATCCAATTCCTCTTATATCGTCATAAATCTGTAAGTCATTATTTATTTCATTGATTATATTAAAAAATACTGTTGATTTATTTAAAACTTGTGTAAGAAATTCAGGATTACTAATGATTTTAAAAGCAATTAGAGCAACACTGCATGCTAGTGGATTACCACCAAATGTTGTGCCATGTGATCCAATCTCAAAACCATTTGCAAATTTCTCTTTTACTAAAATTGCTCCAATAGGAAATCCACAACCCAATGCTTTAGCTAAGCTAATAATATCAGGTTCAACCCCATAGTGTTCGTATGCAAATAGCTTACCTGTTCTTCCTAGACCAGTTTGCACTTCATCAAAAATTAAAATCGCTTTATGTTCATCACATAATTCTCTCAGTTTTTTTAGAAAATTTATATCAGCAGGAATTACTCCACCCTCAGCTTGGATAGGTTCTACAATAACCGCGGCAGTTTCATCATTTATCAATGATATAGCACTATTAATATCATTAAAAATACCATGTTCTATTCCAGATGGTAATGGGGCAAAATCTTGGCTATATTTTGTTTGTCCGCCAACACTTACTGCAAATAATGTTCTTCCATGAAAGCTATTTTTGAATGAAACTATTTTATTTTTTTTATTAAAATTCTTAAAGGCATATCTTCTCGCAAGTTTTAGTGCTGCTTCGTTTGCTTCTGTGCCGCTATTACAAAAAAATACTTTATCAAAACAACTTTTTTCAACTAATAATTTAGCCAATTCTAAAGCTGGTTGATTAAGCATTATATTACTACAGTGCCATAGTTTATTAGCTTGTTCGACTAAAGCACCTATTAATGCAGGATGGGCGTGCCCAAGGGAGTTAACCGCAATCCCAGCACTGAAGTCAATAACCATATTATTATTTATATCATATAATCTAGACTCATGTCCATAGATAGGTAGAAAATCAACTTGTCCATAAATATCTAAAAAATAATCTAAATGTTCAGATTGAAAATTAGCAGTCATGATAGTTACTCCTGAAAGTCATTTGTATGAATAGTTACAAATGACATTTTTATTATAAACCTTGTTTTTTAAGTCTTAGCGCTGTGAGTTTGATAAAACCAATTGCATCAGTTTGATCATAATCCCCAAGTTTATCCATGCTAGCAATATCACTATCATATAATGAATTTGGCGAACTTCTACCTAAGATTGTGATATTTCCTTTATATAGACCTAGATTTATAGTTCCATTCAGTTGTTTTATAATACTGCTATTTGCAGCAAATAACATTTGAAGTTCTGGGCTAAACCACATACCGTTATAAATTAACTGACCTAATTTGGGGGCTGCAATTGATCTCATGAGTATTACTTCACGATCTAATACCAATGTTTCTAGATCTTGGTATGCTTTTTGTAGTAGAGTGCCAGCTGGAGTTTCATAAATACCTCTGGATTTCATACCAACAAACCTGCTTTCAACTATATCTATCCTACCAATGGCGTTTGCTCCAGCAATATCATTTAAATAGTTAAATATTTCTAAATTACTTCCTGAGATTAATTTACCGCTATTTTTTTCTGAAATAAGGATTGGAACTCCATGTTTAAACTCAATACTTAATTCAAAAATTTTATCTGGAGCAAGATATGGCGATACAGTTCTTCTATACATATCTTCTGTTGGTATAAGCATAGGATCTTCTAATATTCCAGCCTCATAGCTTGTGTGCATTAAATTTTCATCTATACTATATGGCTTTTGCAAAGTAGAAGACACTGGAATACCATTGTTACTAGCAAAGTTAAGTAAATCAGTCCTACCTTTAAAAGTTTCTAAGAATTCTGTTATTTTCCATGGTGCAATAATTTTTACATTTGGCATAAATTGCATGAAAACTAACTCAAATCTAATTTGGTCATTACCTTTGCCTGTTGCACCATGAGAAACATGGGTAATATTTTTATCTTTTGCATATTCGATTAATTTTTTAGCTATTAATGGTCTAGCTAAAGAAGTACCTAATAGATAACGATTCTCATATAAAGCTCCAGTTTGAAGTGATGGATATATATAGTCAGTGACAAATTCTTCTTTGCAATCTATTACAACTACCTCTTTAGCGCCAATAGCTAAAGCTTTTTTCTTTACTGATATGAAATCTTCTTCTTGCCCAACATCAGCAACAAATGCATAAACTTCATAATCTTTATTTATCAACCATTTTAAGATTACCGAAGTATCCAATCCTCCACTATATGCAAGTACAATTGGTGTTTTCATTATTTTTCTCCTTGAAGGTTATTAGTTTTTAGTAAATTTATTTGTTCAGATAGATTATCTAAACCAAGATTTCCAGTTGCTCCCAAATGTGTTTTATTTAAAATGTTTTTGATTGGGTCTGATAACGATACATCATCCAAATTATTGGCAACCTGTTGATATGCATCTCTAAATGCCATACCATTTAAGGATAGTTGCAAGGCTTTGTCAGTTGCAAAAACTTCATTATTAAAACTTTCTATGCACTTTTCGTGATTGATAGTCATTTTATTTATAATAATATTTGCAACGCTTAAAGATTGGCTTACTATATCAAAGCTTAAAAATAAAGGCTTTTTACTTTCTTGAAAATCTCTATTGTATCCTGATGGTAATGCACGACTTAGTTCAAGTACTTGTAATAAATATCCTGTAACAATTGCGCTTTTTCCTCTAATTAATTCAAGCGGATCAGGATTTTTTTTGTTGGGCATTAGGCTACTACCTGGGCATAGCTCTAGTGGTAAATTAAAATAGCCAATCTCAGGTATACTGAATAGTATGATGTCAGTTGAAAACTTAGATAAATCTAACATTATTTGATTAAGTGCAGCAATTACAATACCTTCATATTTGCCACGACTATTATTAGCATACAGCACATTATTATGTACTTGATTAAATCCAAGTAAATCACTAGTAAGTTGGCGATCAATTGGCAATGATACACCATAGCTAGCAGCTGACCCAAGAGGGCATTTATCAACAATATTAAATGCATTTTTAATGAGTAAAATATCATCTAATAAAGATTCAATAAATGCGCTACTCCAAAGTCCTATCGATGATGGCATTGCTTTTTGAAAGTGAGTTCTACCAACATATGGTACATCTTTATATTTTGTAGAAAACTTATGTAATGATTCGCAAAATTCAATTATTAAATTATAAATATCTTCTAATTGATCTTTTGTATATAATCTGAGTGCAGTTAACACCTGATCATTTCTAGACCTAGCGGCATGAATTTTTTTTCCTATATCACCAAGTTTTTCAGTCAGGTGATTTTCAATTGCAGTATGAATATCTTCTTGTTCTAAATCAATTTTAAATTGGTTATTTTGAATGAGCGTAATAATTTCATTAAGTGCATGTGTTAGTTGCGTGCATTCATATTTAGATATTACGTTTATGCTTGCTAACATTTTGGCATGTGCAATACTTGCTATACAATCATAGTGAGCAATCCTTAGATCTAGCGTTGGATCATCTCCAGCCATAAATTCTTCAACTATATTATCTAAATGATAGCCTTTGGTCCATAATTTTGTCATTTTATACTCCTTAGATATATGTAGGTATATTTTGCAACCCAGTAGTTTCATTAAGCCCTGATAAGATATTCATATTTTGAATAGCTTGTCCTGCAGCTCCTTTAATCAAATTATCAATACAACTAATAATAGTTAAATAATTTGTTCTTAAATCATGATAAAGGTAAATATCGCAAAAGTTGCTTCCTATTACTGATTTAATACTGGCTCTATCTGTAGTTGGCATTATTCTTATAAAGGGCTTATTTACATAGTACTCATAATATAATTCTTTTATTTTGTTTAAATGAATATCACTATTCAGTGAACAATAGATAGTTACCAACATTCCTCTCGGAGTTGGAATTAGATGCGGAGTGAATTGTATTTGTACGGTTTGCATAGCCAATTTACTTAATTCTTGCTCTATTTCTGGTATATGTCTATGTATTCCACCAATTTGATATGCGCTGAAATTATTAATTGCTTCACAAAAATGATTGTTTTGATTAAGGGTTTTTCCAGCTCCTGATATACCTGATTTAGCATCAATTATTAGTGGTTGATGACTAATATTTATTAAATTATGCTTAATTAAAGGAGCTAATGCGAGTATAGTTGCAGTTGGATAACAACCAGGATTTGCAATAACAGAAGCACTATTAATTACTTCGTAAGGATAAATTTCAGGTAATCCATAAACTGCATCACATAATAGTTCTTCATTAACATAGTCTGCTTGATACCATTTTTTATAGGTATCTACATTTTTTATTCTCATATCAGCACTTAGATCTATTACTCTACAGTGTTTTTCTAAGAGTTTTGGTATGACTTCAATAGAGTTACCATGTGGTAAAGCTAAAAAAACTATATCACTATTTTCAGCTATAATTTCTAAATCTACATCTTCAAATTTATTATTTATAATTTGAGTTAAATGTGGAAATATCTTTGCAATTTCATTACCATCATTACTCTTTGATATAAAATATGATATTTGCACTTTAGGATGCTTTAATAATAGTCTAATTAGTTCAACTCCTGTATAACCTGAGGCTCCAATTATGCTTACTCTGATTTTCATGATGGTGTTCCTTTTATGACTTTTGTCCCTAGTATTTCTTCATTTTGAATTAATTTATCTAAATGATAATTGTGATTAGCATTTATAATATATGCATTATTAACTGACGTATTTACGGCTTCATAGCATGCTTGAAGCTTTGGTATCATTCCATCAATTACTTCATTACGAGTTAATAGATTTTTAATTTCATGAATAGTAATAGTCTTAACTAAGCTGGTTTTATCTGGGTAGTTTTTGTAGTAACCATCAATATCGCTTAATAAAACTAGAGTATCAGCATTTAATTTTGCAGCAATACTGCTCGCAACCATATCAGCATTTATATTCAAAGCATTATAATTATTATCAAAGGCTAATGGGGCAATAACCGGGACAATATTATTTTTTAGTAAGATATTCAATATCGTACTATTGACATGTGTTATTTTGCCAACATAACCTAAATTATTAAAATCTAAATATTCAGCATTTAATAAGCCACTATCTAGTCCTGATAGTCCAACAGCGTCTATTGAGCACTTATTTAGTTGTTGTACTATTTTTGTATTATTTATGCCAATTAGTGCCATATAGCAAAGCTCAATAGTAGCAGCGCTTGTAACACGAATACCATTTATAAATTTACTTTCTACAGAATGTAGCTTTGTCAGCTTATTTATTTCTGGACCACCACCATGAACAAGAATAACTTTGATATTATTCTTATGTAGTTGCATAATGTTTTTGCAAAGTGTGTTTGTTTCTGTAATTGAGTTCATAATTGAACCCCCGCACTTAATTACAATGATTTTATTATTCATGGTTTAAGTCCTGTAAGATGCATTGATTTTTATATAATCATAAGTTAAATCACATCCCCATGCAGTTGCTGATTTATTACCAATCCCTAGGTCTACATTTATTGTAATCTCAGGTTTATCTAATAATCTTAAAGCTATATCTTCATCAAATGCTAATGGTATGCCTTTCTCAAATAAAATAAGTTGAGCAATTGATATCTGTAATTTGTTTGGATTTATGTATGCATCTGCATATCCAGTTGCACATGCTATACGCCCCCAATTTGCATCATTTCCAAAGACAGCTGATTTAAAAAGTGATGAAGATATAATACTTTTAGCAATTTTTTTTGCATCTTTACTGGTTTTTGCATTAGTTACATTAACGGTAATTAACTTGCTAGCTCCTTCACCATCCTTAGCTATTTGTTTTGCTAAATCTACACATACAGAAAGAAGACCTTGATAGAAAATTTGATAATTATTATCTTTTAGTAAGCTTATTTCCGAATTATTAGCACATCCATTTGCCATAATCAATGCCATATCATTAGTTGAAGAATCTCCATCAACACTGATCATATTAAAACTCTCATTTACCGCCATAGTTAATGCTTTTTGAAGTATTTCTTGAGTAATATTTATATCTGTTGTAATATATGCAAGCATTGTTGCCATATTCGGATGAATCATACCGGAACCTTTAGCAACACCACCTATTTTGGCTATTTCTCCATTCGTTAAAGTTATTTCAACGGCTGATTCTTTTATAAATGTATCAGTAGTTAATATTGCTT
Organism: Burkholderiales bacterium; assembly: GCA_028693355.1. Taxonomy (GTDB): domain Bacteria; phylum Pseudomonadota; class Gammaproteobacteria; order Burkholderiales; family UBA11063; genus Aquella. The sequence continues at coordinate 8,277 of JAQUVM010000021.1, read as the reverse complement.
TAGCCATAAGTTGATTGCTTTCATTATTTAAGCTTTCAACTAATGAAGGAATACCATTTAAGAGCTTTTCTATAGGTAAAGGTACTCCTATCACTCCAGTACTAGATACTGCAACAAGGTTTGTGTCTATTTTTAGATGTTGAGCTAATTTTTTTGCTGTTTGCTGTGCATGATGTGTGCCATTTTTTCCTGTACAAGAGTTAGCATTACCACTATTTGTAATAATTGCTTGTAATTTACCATTTTTAACATGTTTTTTAGTTAAAAGTAATGGTGCTGCTTTTATAGCATTTTTTGTATATACACCTGCTGCAGAAGCTGATACTTCACTATATATTAGTGCTAAATCAGGCTTTAGCGATTTTTTTAATCCTGCTGCTATACCAGAAGCTTTAAAGCCAAGTGGTGCACACACGCCACCTTGAATAAATTTAAGTTGTGTCATGATATACTCTCCTTAAGAACCAAGTGTTGCCACTAAAATAGCTTTTATAGTATGTAATCTATTATGAGCTTGCTGAAAAACAACTGAATGCTTGCTTCTAAATACATCATCATCAACTTCACGAATATCAATACCTTGATTTATAGCATTTTTAGCAAAATCAGTGCTAAAATCATGAAATGCAGGTAAGCAATGCATAAATACTATATCTGGATTATTACTTGCTTTAAGCATCTCCATAGTAATTTTGTAGGGCTTTAATAGTTTTGCACGTTTTGCTATTTGACTTTCCTCACCCATAGATACCCAGACATCTGTATAGATAATATCTGCATTTTTTATTATATCTATGCTCGAGGATACTGCGATTTTTGCGGCACTTTGTTTTGCTATTTTATTAGCTTCTTCTAAAACTTTAGGTTCTGGAAATAGTTCTTTTGGGCTGTATGCTACAAAGTTAATTCCCATAATAGCGCATGCATATATCCAAGCATTTGCCATGTTATTTCTAGCATCTCCAATATATGCTACAGTAATATTATTTAGTGGTTTATTAGGAAATACTTCTTGAATAGTCATGATATCTGCAATTATTTGTGTGGGATGCTCGTCATCGGTAAGTCCATTATAAATAGGTATCCCAGAAAACTTTGATAGTGTTTTTAAAGTATCGTGGGAAAATCCTCTAAATTCAATTCCATGATAAAAACCTGCTAAAACCTTTGCAGAGTCTTCTATTGATTCTTTTTTGGCAAATTGAGAGTTTGATATATCAATAAAGCTTGGATACCCACCTTCTTCAATGATACTTATTTCAAATGCGCTTCTAGTTCTCGTTGATGTTTTTTCAAAAAGAAGAGCAATGCTTTTGCCCTTTAAAGATGTGCCAATTATTCCTTGTTTTCTTTTTAATTTTAATTGATGAGATAAATCAAGAATATAATTTAACTCTTCTTTAGTAAAATCTAATATACTAATGAAACTTCTATTCTGTAACATGGTGCAATTCCTTTTAGTAATTGTTAGAATAGAAGTAAATAATAATGGTCGTGTTGCTTGGGTTATATAGATATAGCTACGCCATTAATTGTTAATTCTGATATTTTAACTATTAATAAAACGTGTATAGATATAAGATTAGACGTTTAATTAATAGATAGCATCTAACAATTATGAAAACTAAAATTTTAAACTTAAGATATGTATAGTGTGAGGCTATATAAGTGCCTCATAGGGAGTGATGTTTTATCGTCGGGGTGATGTTGAATTAATACCGTGAGAAAATGAAAAATTATGTAAATAATGATTATTTAAATATTTGTCAGCATGAAAAATGCTTATTGTATTTTTTACAATATCGGCTTTCATGGTACTCCTCCTGTAATTTATTATAATTTTACTTATGCGAGGATTATATAACTGAATTGCGGTTAATGTCAAATTTTATTTAGCTAATTATGAAAAATAATTAGAAAAAATTATTAACTAGAGTCATACTCTAATTTTATAATTAGCTATGACTCTGTTTTAATACGGGTATTTTTAATTATGTAATACGCAGATAGAGTGAGATTTCATAGGTGGTACTTCATTACGATGGTTACTTGAAATTGTATCAACTCCAGAAGTGTCATGATTGACTACAATATGCCACTGTTGATCATCTGCTATTTCAGGTAATAGGGGATTTATATCATAGTCATCCAAAGAGCTTGCATTATAAATAATTACTATAGTTTCCCATGAGTCTTTATTTGCATGATTTTTAAATGTTGATACAATTACGCCAGAGCGGTCATTATTATAAGCAGGAGCAATTACTAAGTGATTATTTATCATTTTATGATCTGACATTCTAAGCGCAGGGTGTAATTTACGTAATTTAATTAGACCTGCTACATAATCAAAAACTTGTTTGTTGCTTAGTTTATCTTGCCAATTAAATTGATTAATACTATCAGAGCTCTTATAACTATTATGATCACCTTGTTTAGTACGAAGCACTTCAGCGCCACTATGAAAAAATGGAATACCTTGGGCTGTAATAATAATGCCTAGAGCAAGCATATTTTGTCTAACTAAAATGCTATCCATTATATTATCTGGTAAATTTTGACGATAATTACCGTCTATAAGCTCATGGTTTTGGCTTTTTTCAATTTGATCCCATAACGTATAGTTATCATGCGCATCTGCATAATTAACAGTTTCTCTTGCATGTGCAGTTAATACATTTATTGAGCCTTTTAATCCTTCAATTACTTGCCACAAATTACGAGGGTTATGTTGATTACCATTTACATAACCCATTGACGGATCATTGGAACCACGAATTCCATCTCTAAATACATCATTAAAAATCGCAAAGTGATTATTTTTTTGACGCCCACGGTAAGTTCCATTAGATAATGGGGAGTGCCCAGCTTTCCATGGTTCTCCGTAGACTAGGGTGTTATCACCTAAATCATGTAGATCTTTAGCTATACGGAGTGTAGTTTCAAAATCCATTAGTTCCATTAAGTCAAATCTTGTACCGTCAATATGATAATTATTTATCCAATGCATTATCGAATCAAGTACAAATTTACGTATCATAGGACGCTCTGTTGCAAGTTCATTTCCGCAACCAGAGCCATTAGTAAATTTGCCATGTTCATCTGTACGGAAGTAATACCCAGGTACAATCTTATCCATATTGCTTGTTTCAGTCATATGATTATATACCATATCCATTACTACACGTATGCCAGCTTTGTGTAACGTATAGATTAGTTTTCGGAGTTCAAATATTCGTGATTTTGGATCAAATGGATTTGTTGAGTAACTACCTTCAGGGACATTATAATTTTGTGGATCATAACCCCAATTTCGATTACTTGAGTTATTATTAATCGTTTCATCAACAGAAGAGTAGTCAAAAATAGGTAGTAAATGTAAATGAGTAATACCCAGTTCAACTAAGCTATCAACTCCAGTTGATACAGAGATATTATTTTCAGAGTATTTTGTATTATGCTCTGTAAGCCCTAAAAATTTTCCACGATTATTATCACTAACACTACTATTTTCAGAAATAGTAAAGTCGCGTATGTGGGCTTCATAGATGATAGCATCTTGCTTATGTAAAAATTCTGGCTTAATATCATTATGCCATCCATTAGGTATCATTTCAGGTGAGTTTATATCTAGAATAGCGCCTTTTTTACCGTTAACTCCTACTGCATATGCATATGGATCTATGGCATAAGTAGTTTTAGTTATTTGTTTACCTTTATTATCTAATTCATCAAAATGTAAACGATATAAATAGTATTTATTATCAAACTGTTCTTTTTTTACTTGGACATGATGAGTACCATTATTAAAATCGTATATCATTTCTATACTGGTGTCTGGTTTTGTATCATGTTGTTCTGATGAACTGTAAATAATTAATTCTACTAATTTAGCAGTCGGTGCCCATACCCTAAATGAAATTTTTTCCATATTATAATGACAACCAAGATCATTGCCATTATAGATAAATTTATCTAAAAAATTTCTCATTACAACTTTACATGGTGAAAAATTTTGACTTGCTTTGATTGTGACAAAATCATTAGCTTTTAAGGAACGAGGAATATCAATAAAAATAACTTCTTTTTTACTATCTTTAATGATTGGTAGCACTCGTTCTTGTTTTATATTGTTTATATACAAATGAAATAATGTTCCAACTGGTGGTTCATTGGTTAATCGTGCAATAATTTTATTATTATCATCTAATAAGGCAGACTTAATTTTGGGGTTAGTTTGAGTAATTACATCTTTTAAATTATCAAATAGTTGATTTTCGCCATCAATAACATAATAATTCTTTGAGTTTTTAGACGTATCAATCTCAAAAGATGGTGTTTGATCGGCCCATTCATTATGCCATCCATAGTCCCACTGATGTTTACGAATTATTAGCATAGGATTATCGATATATGCAATAATTCCAAAATCAGACTCGTCTACAAAATTAATAGCTTGTGCCGTGGTATTATTGGCACCAAACGACCAAATATCCCACATGGAATTATCTGTGCGATAACAATTATCGCGACGCAAATAATGAATAGTAATACCTGATTTTATTTCAGTAGAAATTGCTAATTCAAAACTTGCTGTTTCGCCATTATACTTATCTTTGCATGAAATCAATATTTTGCGTATGTTTTCTGGGATGTTGCTAGCAATATGTAAAATATTTTTATCATGATCAAAAGATGCTATTGTTGAATCATAAAACCATTCGGCATCTATTATATTTTTTTGTCCATTTCCCATATCTTTTATTGCAATGAATTCTATTTGATCATTTGCATAGGCAGTATATTTTGATGCTTTGATTTCAATTTTACGTATTGGCTTATTCCACTCAAATTTAAATGGTTTAAGCTCATTATCTTCCGCAGACATTATTGCTTCATTACCATCAGTATCGACTAATAAATAACTATAATAATGTAAGCCAGTCGGAAAATCATTAGCAATTGGAATATCTTTCATTAGGTAAAGCATGCCATCATTGCTATTGGCATGCCACTCTAGCTTATAATAATCATGTTTTTTCCAGTAATTAAAATCCCCAATAATGTATGCATATAAATAACCATCAGCTTTAACTTTGCAACGAGCTATATTAGAATCTTGATTAATGTTTATAGACTGATACCCGTGTATTACTTTTTTATTATTATGTGAATTCATATTTGTGATTAATCAATTTTCTTTAAAACTATTGATGCTAAAGGTGGTATTTTTACTTCTAAGTATTGTGTACATTCATGAATGTTGCCAGACATAGAAAATAGTCGTTCTTTCATTATTTGTCCAGAACCCCCAAAGTTTATATTGTCAGAGTTAAAGATTTCCTCATAGGAACCAATATCATGAATACCAATTTTATAATTTAAATGCATTTCAGATGTAAAATTACAAATGAAAACTAATGTTTCGCCATTTGAATTATAACGAGTGAATGACAGTATACTTTGTTCATTATTATTTGCATCAATCCATTTAAATCCATCATGACTATAATCTAGCTCCCATAGAGAGCTGTGAGATGAATATAGATTATTTGCGGCTTTAAAAAAATCTTGAATTTGTTTATGGATTGGATACTCATTGATGATATTCCATTGTAGTTCTTCATATTCGCGCCATTCAATAAATTGAGCAAACTCATTACCCATAAACATTAATTTTTTACCAGGATGTCCCATCATGTAAGTAATATAGGCGCGATATCCTGCATATTTTTGCCATAGATCACCATGCATTTTATCTACTAAAGATTTTTTACCATGAACAACTTCATCATGTGAGAGAGATAGAACAAAATTTTCAGAATAATGGTAAGCCATCGAGAAATTAACTAAATTATGATGATACTTACGATAAATAGTATCTAACTCTATATAGCGCAGTGTGTCATTCATCCAACCCATATTCCATTTAAAATCAAATCCTAAACCATCTCGGTGAACAGACCCTGTAATATTAGGCCATGCAGAAGATTCTTCTGCAATTGTGATTATTCCATTTAGGCATTCATGTACTGTCCAGTTAAATTCACGTAAAAAACCTGTACCTTCCAGATTTTCATTTCCGCCATGACTATTTGGTGACCATTCACCATCGTTTCTATCATAGTTTAGGTAAATTATATTAGATACCGCATCGACACGGAGTCCATCAAAATGAAACTCACGTAACCAATATAATGCATTAGAAATTAAAAAAGACTTTACTTCATTACGTCCTAAATCAAAATTATGAGCTCCCCAGCCTTTATTATTAGCTTTATTATAATCTTGATATTCATATGTAGGACTACCATCAAAATTAATTAATCCATGAGAGTCTTTACAAAAATGACCAGCAACCCAATCTAATATAACACCTATATTATGTTGATGAAATATGTCTATTAATTTTTTTAATCCGCGTAAATCACCATGCCTACTGGTAGCGGAATAATAACCAACAGCTTGATACCCCCAAGATTTATCTAGTGGGTGTTCGTGTAATGGCATTAATTCAACATGGGTATAGCCCATTTCATGGACGTATTGCGGTAGAACTTCGCTTAGTTCTTCATATGTCATGAATTTGCCATCATTAGTTTTCCATGAGGCTAAGTGAACTTCATATATATTTATTGGTGTTTTGCTAGGGTTAAAAGAGGCTCTATATTCTAACCAGTCTTCGTCATGCCATTTATAATCAGTATCTATTTTGATAATTGAAGCTGTACCTGGACGGAGTTCTGAGCTTATTGCATATGGATCGCTTTTATAAACCATATGCCCAGTATTTTTATTAAATACTGCGAATTTATATTTCATATCTTGGTTTGCATTAGGTATAAATACACTCCAAATACCTTGGGTACTAATTAATGACATATTAGAGTCATCACTTATTTCCCAACTATTAAAGTCTCCAATTACGCAAATCCTTCCAGCATTTGGTGCCCAAGTAGTAAATCTTATTCCATCTTGACCATATTCATGGCTTTTATGTGCTCCCATAAATGTGTATGCTTCATGGTGGTTTCCTTGATGAAATAAATATAAGTCTAGATCGCTAGGGTACGCATTTATTAATTCTGGTTTATTGCTTTGTGACATAAATGTATATTCCACCCAAATAATATGAAATTAAATAGAACTTAAATTCTAACATAAATTACTTATGATTTGCGATTGACGAGTTTTGCAATGCATGATAAAAATGAGTTTTTATCATCTATCTTCATGATAGAATTTGTAAAAATTTTAGGGCGAAATTAATTATTATGGCAATTATAAAAGTACAAACAACAAGTTATGATGGTCAAAAACCTGGTACATCTGGGCTCCGTAAGAAAGTTACTGTTTTTCAACAAAAAAATTATTTAGAAAATTTTGTGCAGTCAATTTTTAATTCTTTACCTATTATATCAAAAGGTAGTATATTAGTAGTTGGTGGAGATGGTCGATATTATAATAAAATAGCTATAAAAACTATTATTAAAATGGCAGCCGCTCATGGATTTGCGAAAGTAATAGTTGGACAAAATGGCATTTTATCTACTCCTGCTGCAAGTTGCGTAATTCGCAAAAATAAAGCGTTTGGTGGGGTTATTTTATCAGCAAGTCATAATCCGGGTGGAATAGATGGTGATTTTGGAATTAAGTATAATATTTCAAATGGTGGACCTGCTCCAGAGGCAATTACTGATACTATTTTTGAACAAACAAAAAATCTAACAGAGTATTATCTAAGTGATGCTTCTGATGATTTGATTACATTGAATAAACTAACTACTTACACCATTGAAAATATGGAAGTTGAAGTCATAGACTCTGTAAATGACTATGTTGAGATGTTAGAGAATATTTTTGATTTTTCAGCGATTAAAAAGCTTTTTAATAGCGGCTTTACTTTACGTTTTGATGCTATGAGTGCAGTTGGTGGTCCATATGCTAAACGTATTCTTGAAGATATATTAGGAGCTAAAGCAGGAAGTGTCGTTAACGCCATACCTCTAGAAGATTTTGGTGGGTTACACCCAGATCCAAACCCAGTAAATGCAGAAGAGTTAGTTACTATTATGAATGGAGATAATGCTCCTGATTTTGGAGCAGCATCTGATGGCGATGCTGATAGAAATATGATAGTGGGTCGACATTTAGCGGTAGCTCCATCAGATAGTTTAGCTATATTAGCTGCAAATGCATATTAGTACCTGGGTATAAAAATGGTCTAGGTTGGATTGCACGTTCTATGCCTACTTCTACAGCTACAGATAGAGTAGC